>JALYYF010000268.1 GCA_030946725.1 Candidatus Dormiibacterota bacterium | reverse complement strand
GCGAACTGGTCCCCAACCAGGAACAGGCCGTAGAACAGCTCCGCAAGGCCCTCGAACAAGCCCGCGGCGCCCGCTACGAGATCAGACGAAGCTAGCCCGCCGGGCCGTCTCCCTCCCCCTTGCGGGGAGGGTTAGGGAGGGGGTCCTAGCTTGGTTGTGCCACCCCGGTAACCGTCACCTGCCCTTCGGTGGCGGTTACGCGCAACTGGCGAAGGCCGTTGAAGGACCGCTTGACGTCGACGATCTGCCGCACCTGGTCGAGGATCTGGCTGGTCACCGGGGGCGGCAGGGGCACCGATCCCAGGCTGAGCTCCTGGACGCGCAGCCGGAGCGTGTTGTCCGCCACTTCGGGCAGCAACCGGAACGCAACCGGCACCGGCTGTCCCGCGGCGTAGGCCTGAGCCCAGCCGTCGATCGTGCCCTGGCCGGTCGCATGAAGGGCGACGTGGTCCACGGGCAGGTTCCGTGCCGCCGCCTGGTCGTTGGCCAGGGAGGTCAGCTCGGCGTCGGTGAAGGTCTCGGTGACCGTCTGAGGGCGGCCCGTCCTGCTGGCCTCCGCCCCCGCGCCCGCCAGCGCCGCGGCCTTGCTCCGCCCGCTCTGGGCGTCGCTCTGCGAGACCTGCACCGACGGTGTCGCGGCCTGGCCCTAGAAGAATCGCCAGCCGGCAAACGCCGCCACGGCGAGGAGCAGAAGCATCACCACGAAGGCCAGACGGCCACGACCGGAAGAAGCAGTCACCACTAATGTCTAACAGCTGGGCACCGGAGAAGGCACGAACCGACCGTAGAGTCGGGGGGTGCGGCCTTTTGCGCATCTCTACGTCCACGTCCCCTTCTGCCGCCACAAGTGCGGGTACTGCGACTTCAACGCCTACGCCGGCATGGACCGGCTGATGCCCGCCTACCAGCAGGCGCTCGAGGATGAGCTGGAGCGTGCGCGGCGGCGGCTGCCCTTCGCGCCGCTGCGGACGGTCTACTTCGGTGGCGGAACCCCGAGCCTGCTCCCGGCGGAGCTGACCGCCCGCATGCTCACCCACGTCCGCGCGACCTTCGAGATCGAGCCGGACGCCGAGGTCACGCTGGAGGCCAATCCTGCCTCCACGGACGCGGAGAAGCTGTCCAGTTGGCGGCAAGGGGGAGTCAACCGCCTCAGCCTGGGCGTCCAGGGCTTCGATCCTCGCGCGCTCGGCGTGCTGGAGCGCCGCAGCGACGGCCGCCAGGCAGAGTCCGCCTTCCGATCGGCCCGGGAGGCCGGCTTCGACAACATCAGCCTGGACCTGATCTACGCCGTGCCGCTGCAGCGCCAGGACTCGTGGCTGCGTACCGTCCAGCGCGCGATCGGGCTGGCTCCCGACCACCTGTCCTGCTACTGCCTGGGCTTCGAGGAGGGGACGCTCCTGCATCGCCGCCGCCGGCGCGGCCTGGTCACCGAGGTGGAGCCCGACGAGGCCCACGAGCAGCTCGAGGGGGCCGACAGTCTCCTGCGCGCCGCCGGCTTCGAGCGATACGAGGTCTCCAGTTGGGCGCTCCCCGGCCGCCGCTCGACACACAACTCCGCCTACTGGGCATGCCGGCCGGTTTACGGCGCGGGCGCTGGGGCCCACTCCTACGCCGCGACCGACGCCGCCGCCTGGCGCTGGTGGAACGTGGCTCGACCGCGCGACTACATCAGTGCGGTGGAGGCCGGTAGGGAGGAGGCGGGGCGGGAGGACCTGGGGCCGCAGCAGGCGGCTGCGGAACGGCTCATGCTGGGCCTGCGCACCCGCAACGGCCTCACGCCGCCACCCGGCTTCGACGCCGAGCTGGCTCAGCTGGAGCGTGCAGGGCTGGTGGAGCGGTTCGACGGCCTGATCAGGCCAACCCGGCGCGGGCTCGACCTGCACAACCAGGTGGCGCTGGCGGTCCTTTAGACTGGTTGGCACTCGACAGCATCGAGTGCCAACAAAATGGAACCACGCAAGCAGGAGATCCTGAGGGCGGTCATCCGCGAGTTCACCAGCAGCGCGCTGCCCGTTGGCTCCCAGGTCCTGGTGAGCCGCCATTTTGTCAACCTGAGCTCGGCCACCGTGAGGGGCGAGCTCTCCGAGCTCTCCGACCTCGGCTACCTGGTGCAGCCGCACACGTCGGCCGGCCGCATCCCCACAGACCGCGGCTACCGCTATTTCGTGGACTTCCTTATGAACCCACAGCCGGTTCCCATCGACGTGGAGTCGTTCATCGAAGCGGAGCTGCGTCTCGCTCCCGCCGACCCCCAGGCCCTGGTCGAGAAGGTGGCGACCACGACCGCGGCCGTCACCCAGAACGCGGCCGTCGTCAGCTCTCCGCACGGCCCGCAGGCCCGTTTGAAGCACGTCGACCTGGTCTCGCTGGAGCCCACCGAGCTGCTCGTCATCCTCCTGGTCGAGGGCAACCTGCTCCGCCAGCAGGTGCTTTCGCTCGACCATCCGACCACCCAGCTCGAGTTGTCCCGGCTCGCCAACAAGTTCAATCAGGAGCTTGGCGGCAAGGACCGGGACCAGCTGAGGGTGCGCCTGGGACGGCTCCAGCCGGGCCTGGAGCACGAGCTCCTGAGCCGGCTGGTCGATGCCCTGGAGCTGTTCGAGCGGGGGGCGGAGACGCTCGTCGTGCACGACGGGGTCCGCAACCTGCTCAGGCAGCCGGAGTTCGCCGAGCCGGCGCGGCTGCACCAGGTGCTCGAGGTTCTCGAGGAGACGCGCTACCTGGCCGCGCTGCTCCAGGAACTGGTGGGCAGCTCCGACCTGGAGATCGTGATCGGGTCGGAGAACCAGACCAGCCAGCTCCGATCATGTACGGTGGTATTGACCACCTATGGGCCGTCCCAGCGACTGAAGGGCGTGCTCGGGGTGGTCGGGCCCACTCGCATGGACTACGGTCAGACAGTGGGCCGGTTACAGGCGGTGGCACGGCGGGCTAGCGAGCGCCTGTCCGAGGCCTGGTACTAGAGCCCCACCCCGGACCGTGTTTGGGGGACGCGCCGCTCGCGGTATCACACGAAGAGCATGCCAACCAAGAGAACAGACCACGACGCGACAGAGGAACCCCGGCCCAGCGCGGCCGAGGGTGGAACCACAGCCGAGGCCACGGCGGACGGGTCGCCGGGCCAGGAAGCCCGAGAGCTCGCCTCCGAGCTGGAAGAGGCCAACAGCCGGCTGCTCCGGGTGGCCGCCGACTTCGACAACTACAGGAAGCGCGCGCGCCAGGAGCAGCTGGACACCATGCGGTACGCGTCCGCGACCCTGGCCGAGCGCCTGCTGCCGGTCCTGGACGACGCTCAGCGGACCTTGGAGCACGTGCCAGAGGGGGTCGATGAGGGCTGGTTGAAGGGTCTCCAGATGACCTTCCGGCAGCTGGAGGAGGTGCTGGGCAGCGTCGGCGTCGAGCGCATCGACGCTCTCGGCCAGCGTTTCGACCCCGGCCAGCACGAAGCCATCGGCTCGGTGGAGTCGGATGAGGACGAGGAGGACACCGTGGTGGGGGAGCTCCGGCCGGGCTATCGGATCCACGACAGGGTGCTCCGGCCGGCCCTCGTCAGAGTCGCCCGACGGCCTGCCTAGGATGCGGCCGACCCGCCTGGGACCTGGCTTGACGACCACCGGCTCGAATCTCCTCCTGAGGTAGCCGGTGGCCATCAAGCGCGACTACTACGAGGTCCTGGGGGTCAGCCGGAGCGTCACCCAGGACGACCTGAAGCGGGCATTCCGCAAGCTCGCCATGCAATACCACCCCGACCGCAATCCCGAGGATCCGCAGGCCGGCGAGCGCTTCAAGGAGTGCAGCGAGGCCTACGAGGTACTCTCGGATCCGGAGAAGCGCCGGAGCTACGACATGTTCGGCCACGCCGGTGTCAACCCCGGAGCGGGCCCCGGCTTCGGTGGTTTCGAGGGCTTCGGCTTCGGCGACATCTTCGACACCTTCTTCGGCGGTGCCGCTGGGGCCGCCCGAACCCGGCGCCGCTCGACGCGGGGCGAGGACCTGCGCTACGACCTCACCATCTCTTTCGAGGAGGCCTTCACCGGCGTCGAGCAGACGCTGGACCTGCCCCGGCTGGTCGGCTGTCCCTCCTGCTCGGGCAGCGGCGCCCGACCAGGCACCGGGACCGAGACCTGCGCGGCCTGCGGAGGCGCCGGCCAGGTCCGACGGCAGACGCAGTCCATCTTCGGTGCAGTGGTCAACGTGAGCACCTGCCCGAGCTGCGGCGGCGAGGGCAGGATCCTCCGCTCCCCCTGCCTCGAGTGTCGCGGCCAGGGTCGCGTTCAGAAGCAGAGGCGTCTTCACGTCAAGATCCCGGCCGGGGTCGACACGGGCTCGCAGGTCCGGATTCTCAGTGAAGGCGAGGCCGGCTTCCGTGGGGGGCCGCCGGGCGACCTCTACATCGTGGTCCGGGTCAGGCCGCACCCGCAACTTCGACGCCAGGACCAGGACGTCATCTACGACTTGAGGGTCAACATGGTCCAGGCAGCCATCGGAGACACCATCGAGGTGCCTACCCTGGACGGGCCTGCAGAGATTACGATTCCCGCTGGCACGCAGTACGGGCAGACGTTCCGTCTGCAGGGCAAGGGGATGCCGAGCCCGCGGACCGGGCGGCGTGGGGACCAGTTCGTGACCATACAGGTGGTCGTACCCAAGGACCTGAACGCCGAGCAGAAGACGCTGCTGCGCAGGGTCGGCGGTCTGACAGGTAAGCCGGAGAAGGTCTCCAAGGGTTTCTTCGAGAAGCTGCGGGACGCCATAAACATCGACTGACGGTCGGGGGCAGGAAAAAAGAGGAGGAGCCGGATGTCTGGGTGTCGCTGTTTCATCGTGCCGCCGCATCTGCTGGAGCACGTGGCCCGGACCGGCACGGCGCAGGATCGTGAGACGGCGCTCAACACGCTGGCTATCGACCACTCGGTTCGGACCCTGCGGGTCGAGAGCTCCAGCTTCCGCGGAGCGTCCGCGCGACGGCTGGCGCGGACGCACGGTGGCGGAGGCGCTCCGGTCCGCGTGGTCTACGACGCCCACCATCGGACCGACGTCCACGCGACCCGGGTGCTGAGGAGCGAAGGCGACCCGCCGGTGCGCGACGGCGCCGCGAACGAGGCCTACGAAGGGCTCGGCCGGACCTACGGCTTCTACTGGGACGCCTACCAGCGGGACTCGATCGACGACGCCGGGATGCCTCT
>JALYYF010000257.1 GCA_030946725.1 Candidatus Dormiibacterota bacterium | reverse complement strand
CGCCGCCGCCCTTGAGCAGGCCGAAGACCAGGCCGGCGCGGTAGGCGTCGCCGGCGCCGACCGGGTCGACCTCCTTGCGGGCGGGGGCTGGTGGGATCTCGAAGGTCCCGTCGCGGGTGGCGATCCTCGAGCCCTCGCGCCCCAGCGTGGTGACCACCATGTCGGCCAGCTCCAGCAGCGCCGCCTCGTCGCGGCCGGTGCGCTGCCGGATCAGCTCCAGCTCGTAGTCGTTCCCAATCACGATCCAGGCACCGCGGCTGCCCTCCTCCAGGTCCTGCGCCGACATGTGGGGCAGCTGGTGGGCGGGGTCGAAGACCCAGCGGACCCCCGCCTCGCGGCACTCGCGGACCAGCCGGAACATCGCCTCGGGGGCGTTGGGGCCGACGATGACGGCCTCGGGGTCGGGAACCGTGTCGGCCAGGCCCAGCCCCGCCGCCTTCCACATGGCGCCGCCGTAGTAGCCCCAGATGTGGTTGTCGTCCAGGTCGTGGGTCGAAAAGCCGGTCGCGGTGTACTCGTCCGGCAGCAGGTGCAGGCCGCTGCAGTCGACGCCGAGCGTCTCCAGCCATTCCTTGTACTCGGCGCCGTCGTGCCCGGCGGTGGCCAGGACCGCTGACGGGTGCCCGAGCAGGGCCAGCGTGTACGCGTAGTTGCCGGCGACACCGCCCCGGCGCTTCTCCATGGTGTCGACCAGGAAGCTCAGGTTGATGATGTGTGTCTTGCCGGGGAGGATGTGGTCGCCGAAACGCCCCTTGAAGGTGAGGATGTAGTCGAACGCCACAGACCCGGTGGCCACAACTGTCATGCCGGGGCGAAGGGTAAAGGAACGGGCGCCTTCTGCACCCGCGATCTAACTCGCGGGGACCCCGGAGAGGTCCAGGCGCCCGTCCCGACGGGGAGGAGATTTTCGGTTTAGTCAGGCGGTCTTGCCGGCCTGGCCCCCGCTGCGGCGCGGGGTGCGCGCCGTGCGGGCGCTGGACCGGGCCTCGCCGCGGGCGCGGGATGCGCCGCTGGTCGCCGGCTTGCGGGTTCCTGTCTCGGTTCGGGTCCGGGAACGGGTCTGAGACCGGCGCCGCTCGCTCGGGCGGACCGGGGGCTGGCTGGCGTCCTGGAACCGGCTCAGCGACCGTGCCGCGCTGCCGAAGCCGCCGTGCAGGATCTCCAGCGACCTGTACGCGGCCATGCCGACCACGTCGTCCCGGCGGGCCTGGTCCTTCACCATGTGAAGACCGCGGAGAACGAGCCTCTCCGTCACGGTGCCCTTCAGCAGCTTGCCGGTGGTGTCGACGGCCCGATCGGCGGCCCTGCGGAACTGGCGCTCCAGGCGCCGGTTCACGGGTGCTCCGGACCGCTCCAGGCGGCGGACCTGCTTGGCGGCGCTGCCGGCTGGATCGCTGATGACCTCAGCTGCCTCCACCGCGGCGCCTGTGGTGGCGTCTGCAGCCTGCGTGGACAGCTCCTCTGACTTGGTTGCCATGTCGTTTCTCCTTGGGTTTCGGTCCTGATGCTATGACGCCATGCGTCATCTTACTGGAAACTGACGCAGCGCGTCAGATGTTCCAGGCCTGCTCAGCTTGGGCGGGCAGGGCTCAGCTCAGGAGTGGGAGGACGATGTGCGACGGCCGCTCGCGGTCGTGGAAGACGGTCTGCCGGGCGACGGCGAGCTCGGCGTCCGCACCCAGAGGATGGCCGGTGTTGGGGTTGCGGTCCCAGCGCGGGAAGTTGCTGCTGGTGACCTGGAGCCGGATCCGATGGCCGGCTTTGAAGACGTTGCTGGTCGACCAGAGGTCGATCTCGTAGCAGTAGGGCTGGCCGGGCTCGATCGGCGAAGGCTGCGAACCGCTGCTCCAATCCCGATAGCGGGCGCGGATGATGCCGTCGGTGAGGTTGAACGAGCGCCCGTCGGGGTGGACGTCACAGAGGCGGGCGACGAAGTCCGTGTCCGGCGCGCTCGAGGCCGCCCAGAGCTCGACCGTGACGGGCCCGGTCACCTCGGTGTCGCGCTCGAGCGGCTGGGAGGTGAAGACGAGGACGTCCGGCCTCTCCTCGACCTCACGCTGGTCGTAGGGACCGGACGGGTACTCGGGGCTCATCAGCAGGGCACCGCCGCGCGTGGGCACCGGGTTCGACGGATCGTACTCGAAGCCCTCGGGACGTTCATCCCCGGGCGCCCC
>JALYYF010000248.1 GCA_030946725.1 Candidatus Dormiibacterota bacterium | reverse complement strand
CTAGTTATCTGGCACGTTGAAGCAATTCGTCGGAAAACTAGCGAGAGGCCGGTAGGCGGAGTAGGTGCCACAGGGACGCTGGAGCCAGTTCGGCGCTGATCTAAAGGGGACTTAGCCCGGCTGCGCACACCTGGAGGCCGCCTACTTGCTGGCGTCCATGCCCGGCAGTTTCGATGCGGGCCAGGCTCGGATCAGCCCAGATTGCCGGCCCCCTCGGCACGCTCGGCAGTTCTTCCGTCTGAACCGGGCAGGGTGGCCAACAGGCGTCGGACTGCCCGCTCCATGTGGGATGCCATCGCCTCCCTGGCAGCCTCAGCGTCCCCCGCCACAATGGCCTCCAAGATTGGGAGGTGCTTTGCCAGCGAAGTGTCGGTCTCCCCAGCAGCGAGCAGCACCCGGGTGGCCCACACATGGAGCAGGGACTGGATGCTGGACAGAATGCTGGAGACCACGCGATTGCCACTCGCCTCGGCGATTCGTAGGTGGAATGCAAAACAGTGGTCGGGGGCCCGGGATTCGAACCCGGGGCCTCACGGTCCCGAACCGTGCGCGCTGCCTGACTGCGCCAGCCCCCGCCCTACTTTCGCCGGAGCGCATTCTACTAGCGCCCGGTCGCCCCCCGCCCGCTCCGCGCCCTGTCCGCGGCGCCTGGAACCTGCCGGGTTGAGTCAGACGATCACCGCCGGGGCCGCCATCAGGGTGGCGTTCGCCTCGGCGATCCTGACTCCGTCGCTCATCCGGTCGATGTGCGAGACCGCGTAGACCAGGCTCCGGCGGATCCTCTCCACCCGTCCCACCACGCGCACGGGCTCCCCCACCTTCAGCGGTTGCCTGTAGCGGACCTCCAGCTTGCCGGTCAGGCCTGGATGCCCCGAATGCCAGCCCGCCCAGCCGACCGCCTCGTCCAGCATCAGGGCGACGACGCCGCCGTGGATCATGCCCTGCCAGCTCTGGTACTCGGGAGGGACAGTGAACTCGCAGACCGATTCGCCGCCCTGGTCGAGGAAGCGCATCTTGAGCCCGCGAGGGTTGTTGTCCCCACACCCGAAGCAGGCGCCGTCGTAGGTGACCTCCACGCGGTATAAGGTAGCCATGGCCGTCGCCCAGCAGCACGTGCTCGTCGAGGACGCCCTCCCCGCCGTGCTGATCACGCTCAATCGACCCCAGCAACGCAACGCGCTCTCCACTCCGCTGATGCGCGAGCTGACCGAGACGCTGGAGCGCGAGGGAGCACGTCCCGAGGTCCGTGCGATCGTCCTCAGGGCCAGCGGCCCCGCCTTCTCGGCAGGCCACGACCTGAAGGAGCTCCTCGACCGCAGCCTGGACGAAGAACGCGAGATCTTCGATGTCTGCACGCGCATGATGCAGACGATCCAGCGACTCCCTCAGCCGGTGATCGCGGCGGTCCAGGGAATCGCCACGGCGGCCGGCTGCCAGCTGGTCGCCACCTGCGACCTGGCCGTGGCCTCGGAGACGGCGACGTTCGCCACCCCGGGGGTGAAGATCGGACTCTTCTGCTCCACCCCGATGGTGGCCCTCAGCCGCAACATCGGGCGCAAGCGCGCGCTGGAGATGCTGCTCGGCGGTAGACCCATCGACGCCAATACCGCGGCCGACTGGGGCCTGGTCAACCGCGTCGTGCCTTCAGCGGAGCTGGATGCGGCAGCCCTCGAGCTGGCACACCAGGTGGCCTCCGCCAGCCCTCTAACGCTTCGGATCGGCAAGCAGGCCTTCTACCGCCAGATCGACGCCGGCCAGGACGAGGCCTATGACCTGATGTCGGAGACGATGGCAGAGAATGCCATGACCTGCGATGCCCAGGAGGGCATGTCGGCGTTCCTGGAGAAGCGCAAGCCGGCCTGGCGCGGAGAGTAGCGGCCAGTCGCCGGTCTCAGGTACGGCAGCTCCAGCTGCCGTTCACCTGCAGGGTGGTCTGGTTGCTGCCGAGGTTGGTGAGCTTCGCCTCCACCGTGCCAGACTGCTCATCGGGTGCCACTGTGAAGGTGGCGGAATTCGGCCCAGCGCTCTGCCAGACGGCGGAGTTGTCGGAACTGTGCACCTGCACCGTCACGTCTGGCGAGCTGTACGATCCCGGCCCACGGTACTGGCCCACGGCGAAGAGCACCCCGTAGACGTCGGACCCCACGAATCCGAAGATCGTCGAGGCCCATACCCCCGCCGGCCTTGAGTTGCGACCGGTGCACTCGCTGCGCACTTGAGGGGTGGCCGGGACCACGGCCGACATCGTCCCGGTCACATCGCCCGAGAAGTCCAGGGCCTGCGTCCAGCTGCCCGCCGCGGTCGGACTGGGCAGAGGCGTGGCGCTGGGCGGAGGCGGGGGCGCGTCGACCGTCGGCGCCTGGACTCCCTGGCAGCCGGCGACGAGAAGGGCGACGAGAACTATGCCCGCAAGACGTATGCGAGGACGGGGCATGTGATCTCATGGTAGCGGTGGAAGCCGGAGGTAGGCCAGCCGAATTGAGCGCGGCCATGCGCTCGATCGAGGCGGCGTTCCTGATCGGCGTGGAAGGGACCACCGAAGTCTGGTTGGTCCGGCACGCCGACTGCTATGACGACCTGGGAGACGACGACGACCCGGCGCTTTCGACGCGAGGGCGCGAACAGGCGCAGCGCCTGGCCGATCGTCTTGCCCGAGTCGACCACGACGCCATCTACGCGAGCCCGGCACGCCGGGCGCTCGAGACCGCCCGGGCCATCGCGCCGAAGGTCAAGGTCGACGAGCGGCTGGTCGAGATCGCCACCGTGCTGGACGACGGTCACGTCGAGGTCTCCGAATCACCGGAGTCCGCGGTCGAGCGAATGCGAGGCGCGGTAGCCGATGCCGTGGCTGCGCACCCGGGCGGAAGGGTGGTCCTGGTCGGCCACGGCGTCGCGATCATGGCCTACCTCTGCGACGTGCTGCGCCTTGAGTTCGGGACCCTTCGCCTGCTGCCCTACTACACGAGCGTCAGCGTGGTCAGGGTGCTGGGAGACCGGCGCATGGTCGGCAGCCTGGCAGACGTTGCCCACCTCGAAGCGAGCCCTTGAGCGAGCGGATCCGAGCCGACCTGGAGGCGGCGCTGGGCCGTCCCGTCCGGTGGGTCGCACCCGTCCCCACTGGGCACAGCGGGTTCACTTACTGGGTGGACCTGGACGGTGAGCGCGCGGTGATGCGCCTGCCGCCGCCAGGCGCCCGGATCGCGGGCCCGGCTGACATCCCGCGCCAGGCACGCCTGATGGATGCGCTGAACCGGGCCGGGCTGCCGGTCCCGGCCGTGCTCGCAGCCTCGGATCAACCGGTGGTGGACGGCCGGCCGTTCTACCTGGTCGAGGCCGTCGACGGGGTCCGCATCGAGGAGGTCAAGGGCGCTGAGCCCGACCGCGAGATCGCCCGCTCGGCGGTCGAGGTGCTGAAGCGGATGCAGGCGCTCCCGCTGGCCCAGACCGGCATCGGCGACGAACCGGCCGCCGCGCCGGCGCGGGAGGTCGCGCGCTGGGCCTGGCTGATGGAGCGCGCGCCCGCCGAACTGACGACCGCGGCGCCCCAGCTCGCCCAGTGCCTGCTGGCGTCGGTGCCTCCGGAGCGGTCGCCGGTGCTTGTCCACGGCGACTACCACTACGGGAACATGCTCTTCGACGGTCACCGGGTGGTGGCGCTGCTGGACTGGGAGATCGCGCAGCTCGGCCAGCCGCTGCTCGACCTCGCCTGCCTTGCGGTGGTCGCGCAGGCCGGTCGAGTCGGCGACGACCTGGTGCCCGGTGGCGGCACGGTCACGGTGGATCGGCAGGAGCTCCTGGAGATGTACGGGGGCGATCCGGACGACTTCGTCTG
This sequence comes from Candidatus Dormiibacterota bacterium, assembly GCA_030946725.1. Classification (GTDB taxonomy): domain Bacteria; phylum Chloroflexota; class Dormibacteria; order Dormibacterales; family Dormibacteraceae; genus Nephthysia. The sequence continues at coordinate 816 of JALYYF010000248.1, read as the reverse complement.
GTACCTGGCCCTGACGTACTACAAGTACGCAAGCATCTTCGGCTACAACCTGATGCTCCACCGTCGAGGCAAGCGACCCGACCGCATCTACGAGGAGAGGACGACCACGATCGTGGACTTCATCGCCGAAGGTCTGCGGCTGATGTCCCAATCGAGCTAGATGGAGGCTGATTTCCATGGCGTGGGACTTTTCGACCGAACCCGAGTTCGAGGAGAAGCTGCGGTGGATGCGGGACTTCGTCCGCGAAGAGGTCTTCCCGCTGGAGGTGCTCGACGTGGACGACCCGACCTTCCAGCGCATCGTCCGCTCGCTCCAGGAGAAGGTCAGGAAGCAGGGGCTCTGGGCCGCCCACCTTCCGCCCGAGCTGGGCGGCCAGGGTTTCGGCCAGGTCAAGCTCGGCTTGATGCACGAGATCGACGGAATGTCGCCCTGGGCGCCCATCGTGTTCGGCAACCAGGCGCCCGACTCGGGCAACTCGGAGGTGCTGGCCCACTTCGGCACCCCGGAACAGAAGGAGCGCTGGCTCCTCCCCCTCCTCGACGGAAAGCTGAGGTCCGGCTTCTCGATGACCGAGCCCATGCACGCCGGCTCGGACCCGGTCCAGATGTCCACCACGGCCCTGCTGGAAGGCGACCGGTGGGTGATCAACGGTCACAAGTGGTTCACCTCGAACGGCATGATCGCGGAGTTCCTCATCGTCATGGCCGTGACGGACCCGGACGCGCCGCCCTACGAGCGCGCCTCGATGTTCCTCGTCCCCACCGACACGCCCGGCGTCAGGCGGCTGCGCAACATCCCGACCATGGCCGGGGAGC
>JALYYF010000221.1 GCA_030946725.1 Candidatus Dormiibacterota bacterium | reverse complement strand
CTGCAGGCTGCCGTTGCTCATCCGATAGATGCCGCCCGGCTGGGTCGCGACCCACATCTCGCCGGTGGGGGCGAAGGTGACGGCTATCGGGTCCTTGAGGCCGCCGGCGAGCTTCGTCGCTGTGAATCCGGGCGGCAGCACCGGGCTCGACGCGGCGGCGGGACCCGTGGTGGCGGCGCTCGCCACCTTTCCCATCCCCACCGCGGCCGGAGCGGTGGCTATCAACATGAGCAACAGTGTCAGCGAGCGGCGCACGCTCGCACGATGCGATGTCATGGTGACTTCAATTCACCTCTGTTACACGACGTCCCCCCAGCCCGCCCGGATCACCCAGGTCGCCAGAGCGGCGACCACAACCGAAGCGCGGGGAGTGTAGCAGGGCGCCGCGCGTCTGCAAAGCGGACATTTGTGACCCGCAGCCGCTCAGCTGAGCGTGCGTTCGCAGAATTGCGGTCACACCGCGGGCGTGTCATACTCTCCGGCCTCGCCAGATGGATGTGCGAGCAAGCGGGCATCGGGGGTCACAATGCAACACAGCAAACGTATGCGGTCTGCGGCAGTAATCGGCATCCTGGTCGCTGCCATGGTGGAGGCGGCGATCACTGGGAACGGCATCGAAGCCGTCGCGTCACAGCAGCCGACAGCCGGTGGCCTCATCGTCTCAGTGGCCTACGCCGAAAACATCGGGAACGTACCTGGCGTGCCCAGGTGGTTCCCAACGCCGTGGAATGGTGCGCCCAATACCGAATTTCTCGGCAGCCCCAACCCGCAGGCGTCGGAGTGCGGCTCCGTGCCCAGGGCGCTGTGCTATGACACGGGCGCCATCAGGCTCGACAACCCCACGGGCGGCCCCATCACCGTCGCCAACGTCGCGGTCAACGTTCGATCCGGGCAGACCGGCGGGAAGCTGTACAACAACATCTGGGGCAGCTTCACAGTGCCCTCGCACCAGAGCGTCATCCTGGCCGAGAACCCGCCACCGCCGGCCAGGCAGTCGAGCTTCGACAACTTCGACAGCAGCGACACGCCGCATGGCAACTGCACGCCTGCGACCACTCCACCGACGGTTGCGCTCACGATCGGCGCCACGACCACCACGCTGACCGACAGCGGGCACGTGCTGGACACCGGTTGGTCGGTCAACGGCGTCTTCGGCGGCGTGGATTCGGGGTGGTGCCCGACCCACCAGAACGAGTCGGTGCAGTGGCAGGCGATAGGTGCTGCCACACGCAGCCAGGCCGCTTGTGGTGGGAGTGCGGCCCCATGCGGCGTCGCCGCAGGCTTGAACCTGAGCCCGGCGTCTGCCACGCTCACCGTGGGCACGACGGCCACCGAGACCGCGACCCTCTCCGGCGGTGACGGTGTGGGGCTCCCCAACACCGCGGTCAATTTCAGCGTGACGAGCGGACCGAATTCGGGCAAGTCGGGTTCAGCCTTCACCGACAGCACCGGTAAGGCCTCGTGGAGCTACAGCGATGCCGGATCGACCACGGGTGGCGACACCGTCATCGCGAGCGTCCAGACCGACGGCACCTTTTCGTCCAATCAATCCTGCGTCGTGTGGGGAACAGGGTCCTGCGCTTCCGGAGGCGGCGGCGGTTGCTCCTCTCCGTGGAACTGCGCGGACATCGGTGGCCCGGCGCTGGCCGGCAGCGCGTCGCTGAGCAGCGGGGCGTGGACCATCCAGGGCGCCGGCAACGACATCCACAGCTCTGCCGACCAGTTCCAGTTCGTCTCCCGGCAGCTGGCTGGAGACGGAGGCATCAGCGCGCACGTCACGTCGCAGACGAACACGACGAGTGCCTGGGCCAAGGCGGGGGTCATGCTGCGGACAGACAGCACCGCCGGTTCAGCGAACTACGCCCTCCTGGTGACGCCTGGCAATGGAATCGTGGTCTCGTATCGGATGACCGCAGGTGGGACGACCGTCGTGAAGCATTCCATTCCGGCAGGGTCGGTGCCCGCGTACCTGAAGGTCACGCGCTCGTCGACGACGTTCACCGCCTACACATCGCCCGGCGACGGCACGTGGACCCCGGTGCCCGGGTCGGCGGTCACGATCGCGGGAATGGCAGGCCCGTTGCTGGAGGGCCTCGCGGTCACGTCGCACAACAGCACGGCCCTCGGCACGGCGGTGATGGACACCATCCAGGCGAGCTGACGCCGGGCCGGTGAGCGCGGGCC
>JALYYF010000210.1 GCA_030946725.1 Candidatus Dormiibacterota bacterium | reverse complement strand
CCTCGACGAGCTCTCGGGTCCGCTCCTCGTCGCCCTCGTAGTCGACCAGGCCGAGCGCCAGCCGCCGCCCGGGAACCAGGTCCCGCAGAGGTTCGAAGTACGCCGGCTTGCGGCCCGACTCGCGGTCCGCCGGCATGTGGACGAACTGGGCGGCGTCCCCCACCGCGTTGGCGATCTCCACGCACAGCGAGAGGTCTTCGGGCACCGTGAAGTGGCGGTGCTTGTAGTCCCCGTAGCAAAGGTGGATACCACGCTCGACCCCTCCGGCAGGGATGGCGCAGGCCGCCTTCAAGGAGTCGATGATGAAGCGCTTCTCGTTCAGCTGACCGGCGCCCGGCATGGCGCCGGTGAGGGCGCCGATCTCCACCGCGACGTCGTACTGGATGACCAGGTCGTCGAGATCGATGGCCTTCGCGATCTCCTCGACCTCGCTCTCGATCGCGCGAGCGTAGATGGGAAAGAACCGCTCCTGGTCCTCGGTACGAACCCAGGCCACGACGGTGGCGAACGGCGTGGGGATGGAGACCTGGAACTTCAGGCCGGCGGGCAGGGCCCCCTCTTCGCGAAGACGCCGGAACAGCCGGTACGACTCCTCCGCCGCGTCCGCGTATCCCAGGGAGCGAGCCGGCAGCCGGTCGACGGATGGATCGATGGCCAGGGCCGGGAACTCGGCGTAGTCCTGGTTGGCGGCGGGCTGGGACTTGGTGCCGACCAGCTCGATGCCGTCGATCGCCGTCAGTTTGCCGATCTGCCACCAGATCCACTGGCTGCGATCGCCGGTCTCCCCGTCGGTCACCGAGTACAGGTGATTCCCAAGAATGCGTCCCGCCGTCCGCATGGCCGTCTCGGCGTCCCGCGCCTTCAGACCGCCGACGAGATGCGCGCCCCGCGCCGTTCCGAGCTGCCCTGTCTCTGCCATCCCAGACCTCTCTCAAGTGCGCTGACCGAAGAAGACTCACCACCCCGTGAGTGCGGCGCTCGAAGCTCGACAGGTTACAGAGTGACGGGCTCTCCCTCCCAGTCCCGCGCCCAGTCGGCAAGCTCGACCACGTTGCCGTCGGGGTCGTCCACGAAGAGTGAGCGCCCCTGCTGGAAGTCCACCGGACCTTCCACCTCCAGCCCGGCCGCCTCGACCCGCTCCCGCCAGGCTCTGAGCGCACCGGGGCTCACGAAGACGGCGAAGTGGACGTGAGCGCCGCCGCGGGAGGCGTGGATCGCGACGCCGGGGCCGCCTGACGAGACCGGCCAGAGGCCCAGCACCTGGTGGTCGCCCAGCTCGAGCCACACCGCCGGACGCTCCGCGCCCCAGCGGACGACCTCCCTCATGCCGAGAAGGTCTCGGTAGAAGACGACCGAGCGGTCGAGGTCGCGCACCTCGAGAACGAGCTCGAGCAGACCGCGGGGGTTCACGTTCAGCAGGGTAGCGCGTGGCCGGCCGGCTACGGCAACGGGTCGGCACGGGCGCAGCGCGCGGCAAAGACTATCTATGTAGACTATGCGCTGTGCCGCGAACTCCGGACACCTCGTCGCAGACCATCACTCTGCTGAGGGCCCTGGGCCGCCAGGGGCGCCGATGGAACCACGGCTACGAGCTGGGCAAGGAGACCGGGCTCAAGTCCGGGTCGCTGTACCCGATCCTGATCCGGCTCGCCGACCGTGGGCTGCTGGAGACCGACTGGGAGGAAGCGCCGCCGCGTGGACGGCCGCCTCGCCACCTCTACCGCCTGACGGCGGCGGGCGAGGGGCACCTGGCTTTGCTGGAGGCGGGCCGCCCCCCGCAGGACCGCACCCGCAGCAAGGGCCGGGGCGCGATGGGGCTGGCGCGGTGAGCTTGCGTCTCGCTGAGCTGGGGGCACGGCTGGCCCGGGGTGGCCTGGGCCTGGCGGTCAGCGGGCTCCCACCCGATCGTTCGGCCTGGGGTCGAGGGATGCTGGCCGAGCTTGACGCCGTCGATTCGCCGGATGAGCGGCTGGCCTGGGCCATGGGCGGGCTGGGGACCGTGTTGAGACTGCGCCTGCGGAGATGGGGCACGGCGGTCTGGGTGATCGGCGTCGGGGCGTCGATCGCACTGCTGGGCGTTCTGGACTGGTCACCCTCAGACGTCGCCAACCAGGCGACCCTGCTCGCCCTGCTGGTCACCGCCGGCTGCCTCGGCTTTGCCATCCCGGGCGCCCGCCTCGCGACCGGGCTGATCCTGGGCAGCGCCGTCGCCGTCCTGCACGTGACCTACCTGGCGATGGGCATCCGCCTTCCCTACCAGCCGGAGCCGGCCGGCATGCTGGGCGCCGTCACCCTCTTCGTGCTGGTGGTTCCGGCCACCGTGGCCGCCGTGATAGGCGGCACGATCCGGCGCCGAGCTCTGGGGGGAGGGGCCTCCCACCTACCTCCCCCCGCTCCGCGGGGAGAGGACTAATTGGCTTGGGTCAGGGTGGCGAACGCGACGACGTTGGCTGAGTAGCGGCCGCGGCCGACGTTGAAGTTGCCGCCGCAGGTGATCAGGCGCAGCGCGGGGCCGGCCGTGACGCCGTAGACCTGGTCGGTCGGGAAGGCGTCGGTGGGGAAGGAGGCCACGCGCTCGACGACGAATCGAAGCTGGGTGCCGTCCTGGCGGATGATCAGCACCTCGGCGCCGGCTTTGAGGGAGGCCAGCCGGGCGAACACGGCCGGCCCGGTGAAGGAGTCGAGGTGGCCGAGCACCACGGCAGGTCCGACCTCCCCGGGCGCGGGCCCCTTGTCGTACCAGCCGGCCTGGTTGAAGTCGGCCGGCACCTCGATGCTGCCGTCGGAGTTCAGCCCAAGCCGCCCCAGCGAGGAGTCGACGCCGATCGCCGGTATCCGGAGCCGGACCGGCGGAGCGCCGTGCGAGGGGACCGCCGCCGGCGGCCCTGGCGGTCCATTGACGTCCAACGCCGGCCGGACGGTCGGCTCGCTGACGGCCATGTTGGGCGGCGCTGGTCGTGCCGATGAGACCGGCGCCGCATGTGCGGCGGTGGCCTGCCCTGCTGCCGCCGGCTGCCCGCAGGCTGCGAGCAGCAGCACCAGCGGGAGCAGGCTCACCGCCCGCTTCAAATCAGACCGCGGCGCGCCGCCGCGTCAGGCCGAGCAGCAGCGCCGCCATGACCAGTCCGAAGAGGACCGGCGCCATCCCGGCCGCCGCCTTTCGGAAGGCCAGCCCACCACCGCCGGTCGCCGCGCCGCCCTGCGGAGTCGTCGGTGCCGAGGCGGCATCGAGAACCTTCACCAGCTCGACCGGAACTCCGACACCGCCCGAACCGATCGCCGTCGCTATGACCCCCGGCGGAATCTCGACCCCGTTGGCCGTGAACAGCGTCGGGCTGGACGCCCCGGTCGGGTAGAGGGCCAGGTTGTAGGTTCCGGCGTCGACGGCCGCGTACTGCGAGCTACCCAGGAATGCGATGTTCGTGAAGAGCGTCGGACCGTTCACGACCTTGACGTCCACGCCCGGCACCTCTGGCGCCAGGTGGACGAATCGAACCATCGACTTGCCGGCGGCCGGCGTGGAGAGGCTGTCCGGGTAGAAGGCAACCTTCTGCTGGCTGATCTTCCCGGCCGCGATGCCCGTGAAGAACGAGTTCGCGTCGATCGACTGCTGGCCCTCGGCCAGCGGTGCCGAGTTCGGCTGGCCGGCCGTTCGCACGGTGATCGTGTGGTTGCCGGCGGTCACGTTGATGTACTGCGAGACCGTCTTGTAGCCGATGTCCGACCACGCCTTCTGTCCGTCGACGTAGAAGTCCACGGCGGGAGCGTCGGATGAGAAATAACCCATCCGGAGCTTGCCCGAGTTGTCAGCGCTTGCGACGCCTGGGGAGGCGGCGAGCGACATCGTCGTCAGAGCGACGGCGATGCCTCCAATCAGGGCGAGCCGACTGCGGCTGATCACCGTCGGCCTTTCCGTTCTTCTCTTCAACATCACGTGCGGCTATCTCCTCTCCTTTCACTTCGTCCGCCGGCGGAGCGCTCTCCGCCGGAGTCGCCACGACCGCGCCCTCGCGACGCTCGGCCTGGGCCTCTGAGGCGACTCGGGGCTCCGCCGGCTGCTCCTCGGAGGAGGCCGGCTCGCCGGACAGCGCAGGTTCCTCGACCTTCGGCGGCTGCTCGAGCGCCGTTTGGTCGGGTGCAGGCGCCGTCCCGCCATCTCGAGGTGGCCCTCCCGCGGCAGCGGGAACCTCCTCGGCGGCGGGTCGGCGGGCGGCGGCGGCCTCCTGGCTGGGGGGCTGGTCAGCCCTGCCTGGCGCCTCCGCGGCCGGACGTTCGGGGACCGATTCTGCGGCGGCGGGCTGGGCGGTCGGCGCCTCGGCCGCGGCCGCAGGAGGCGCCTCGCCTGGGCGCTCCCCGGCGGCCGGCGGTTCTGCGGGCTCGGCAGCTTCAGCCG
>JALYYF010000206.1 GCA_030946725.1 Candidatus Dormiibacterota bacterium | reverse complement strand
CGCCGGCCTCGACGCCGAGCCGGCGCAGGACCTGTGCGGCCCGGCCGTCCTCGGCGGCCTCGAGGCCGTGCAGCAGGTGCTCGGTGCCGATCCACTGCCGCGTCCGTTCGGCCTCCTCGTGCGCGTGGGCGAGCGCGTCCTGAGCGGACGCGGTGAAGATGTAGAGCGGGTCCTGGTCGACCAGCGGGGAGGGCGCCGGCACCCTCGCCAAGCCGTGAGGCCACTGCTGCAGGCTCACGGTCTGTTCGAGAAGGCCGCGGCTGCCGCGCCGCAGCGCCCATAGCGGTGGCAGGCCGCTGCGCACGCCGGACGACTGGTTCTTCTCCAGCCAGTCCAGGCAGGCCACCACGACGATGGAGTTGATCGGCAGCCCGATGGTCGCGCTGGCCCGCTCCAGCCGCTCGTATACGGGGTCGGCGAACCGGATCGTGGTTGATTTCATAATGAGCTCATTTTGGTGTCTCGGCCGGTGATATACAATCCCGCGCGTGAGGCTGCTGCCGCCCAACACCTATGCGGCGGATCCGGCTCTGCGTTCCCTCCTCGGCGCCTGGCTGACGCCTGCCACCCGGGAGTGGGCCGAGCCTCAGCTGCAGCAGCTCGGCCGGCTGGCCGCAGAGGAGCTCCACCTGGAGGGCGAGATGTGCGATCGGCAGCCGCCCTGGCTGCGGGCCATCGACCCCTGGGGGGAGCGCGTGGACGAGGTCGTCTATCCCGAGGCCTGGAGGCGCCTGGGCGCGGTGGCGGCCCGCTTCGGCCTGGCCGGGCTGCCCTACGAAGAGGACTCTATCCGCCACGCCGGCGCCGAGGCCAGGCTGGTCCAGGCCGCGCTCTGCTACCTCTTCGAGCCGCAGACGGCGACCTACCTGTGCCCGGTCTCGATGACCGACGCGGCGGCCCGCGTCCTGCTCGACTTCGGACCTGAGCCGCTCTGCCGGCAGTTCGTGCCGCACCTGGTCAGCCGGGACCCGGAGCAGGCGTGGACGGCGGGCCAGTGGATGACCGAGCAGCAGGGTGGCTCCGACGTGGGTGCCAACGCCGTGGAGGCCCGCCGGGAGGAAGGCGGCTGGCGACTCTACGGCCGCAAGTACTTCTGCTCCAACGTGGGCGGCGAGCTGGTGCTGGCTCTGGCCCGTCCCGAGGGCGCCATGCCGGGAACGCGCGGCCTGGGCCTCTTCCTGGTGCCCCGGCTGCTTCCGGGCGGCGGCCGCAACGCCTACCGGGTCGACCGCCTCAAGGACAAGCTGGGCACGCGCGGGATGGCGACCGGCGAGGTGACCCTGGAGGGAGCTCGGGCGGAGCCGGTCGGCGACCTGGGCCGGGGCTTCGCCCAGATGACGCCGATGCTCAACATCACGCGCCTTCACAACGCCGTCGCCTCGGCCGCGTCCCTGCGCCGCGGACTCCAGCTGGCCCTCGGCTACGCGGCCACCCGCCGCGCCTTCGGGCGTCCCCTCGACCAGCTGCCGCTTCAGCGCCAGGTGCTGGTCGAGATGGCCGTTCGGGCGGAGGCCGCCCTCGTCCTGACCATGCGGCTGGCGGCGCTGCTCGGCCGGCTGGAGCGGGGATTGGCCGCCGATGAGGAGAAGCTCCTCTTTCGCTTTGGCGGCTCACTCGTCAAGCTCTACACCGCGAGGCTGGCGGTGAGCGGCGCGTCTGAGGCGCTCGAGGCCTTCGGCGGCGCCGGTTACATGGAGGACACGGGGATAGCGAGGCTCTTGCGGGACGCCCAGGTGCTGACCATCTGGGAGGGGACCACGAACGTCCTCTCGCTCGACGTCATGCGCACGGTCGCCAGGCCGGGGGTGGCGGCCGCCTACCTCGGCGAGCTGGAGCGGCTGGGGTCTCCCCGGCGCGCCGCGCTGGAGCAGCGGCTGGACTGGCTTTCGAAGCAGGACGAGGACCTCCGCCAGCGCTACGCCCGGACGCTCGCCTTCGAGGCGGCCGAGGCCTGGGTCGGGGGCCTGCTGAAGGACGCCGCCGGCCGCGGCTCCCGCGAGACCGCCATCTGGGAGCTCTGGGAGGCCTCGAAGCAGCCCGCGGCGCATGCCGAGCTCGGCGCCGATCGCTTCGAGCTGGTGGTCGACAGGCCCGCGTGAGGCGGTGGCTTCTCATCGCCGCGCTGCTCCTGGCCGGCTGCTCCAGCGCACCCAGCTCCGCCACGCCTTCGCCCTCCGGCGCTCCTGACAGCGCCGCGAGCCCGGTCACCAACGCCGGGGGCTCGGGTGAGCGTCTCTTCGCGGTCCTCGAGCCCGGCGGCGACTTCGCGCAGATGCGCAACGACGTGGTCGCCATCGTCCGCGTCAACGGCACGGCCAGGGCGCGGGCGGCCTTCAAGCGGCGCCTGCTGCCCAGGATGCGCGCGGCGCTGCCTGTCCCCCAACCCGAGGCGCGGGTGGCGGCGGGCAAGGTCTTCTTCGCCGACGGCACCGGCGTGGTGCGCTCTCTCAGCGTCGACGGCACCGTCGCAGAGGTGACCCGGTTCCCCCTGACCGATCCTCAGCAGACGCTCTCCTTCGCGGTCAGTCCCGACGGCTCCAAGCTGATGGGAGCGGTCCTTCAGTTCCCGCCCTTCGCGAGCGCCCTGGCGCCCACCCCGGACCCCAACGCGGCCGCCGGCACCTTCAATCTCGAGCTCTTCAGCGCGACTCCCGGCGCCGAGGCAGCATCCGTCCTCAAGAGGAGCTGGTCTCAATCCGCGGACGTGCCTCGTGACGTCCTCGCGCTGGTCGGATGGTCGCGCAGCGCGCCCTTGGCGACGATCGACACCGACCTCGCGATACAGCAGCGGACCGAGGGCAGGCAGATGTTCGGCCACGTGGCCGAGATCGACAGGACGGGCAAGGCCGGACTGACGGTCGGAGGCTCGGGTTGCCGTCCCTGGACGGTGCTTCCGGACGAGACCGCCCTGTGTGACGACGGCAGCTACCAGAACGTGTCGGTGCGCTCCCGTGGGGGTGACGTCGTCTTTCAGCTGCCGGATCCCGGCAACGACCAGTATCTGAACCTGGCGCTCTCCCCCGACGCCTCGCGGGTGGCCTACGAGACGCTTTCGGCCAGGAGCTTCGTCCTGCAGCGCGATCGCAACCCGGTGCTCCTGGCATCCGGTTTCCAGCCCCAGGGCTGGCTTGATTCGAGCACTCTGATAGGACTCACCAACCAGGGTTCCGGTGACATGGCGCTGGTGCGGTTGAACAGCCCGACGCGGGCTATAGACCTGGGCTTCAAGGGCTTCTTCGTCGGGGTGGTCCAGGGCTCCTGACAGGGGCGCGGCCTCTTTGACCTATTTGGGTCCCGAGTTCGTAGGCACATGATGTAGCCTGCGCGGGTCGCGCCGAGGAGGGCGCGTCCCCTAAGGCCAGGAGGGCAGGGAATAAATTCGCGGATCTGGACCCTAATCAGGGCAGCCGGCATGTTCGGCGTACTGCTGGTGCCGCTGGCGCTGCCGGCGCGGCTGGCGTCGGCCGACACCGTCGTGCCTCCAGCGGTGCAGGAGCTGACGCTCGACAGTCTGGGCATGGGCGCACAGACCGTCTATGGCCCGTCCGGCGTCATGGAGATCTATTTCCCGGCGCCGGTGGCCCAGCTGGCGAGCTCCGGCAGCTTCGTCCGGCTGTTCTTCTCCTACAGCTCCAACCTGGTCGACGGGAGTGGCGCGGTCATCACCATGAACGGTCAGCCACTGCCGCTGCACAACCCGGTCCCGCTCTCCAACAGCACGGCCCCGGGAGGGCTGGCTGAGTACCCGGTCGGCCCCGAGGTGCTGAGCGACCAGACGCCGAACCGGCTGAGGATCCAGTTCACGATGCGGAGCGCGGCCCAGCCGCCGCCCTCGTCGAGCGACCTCTTCGGGCGGCTCGACGGCCGCACCCTCATCCACTACCAGCTGGCCACCCCGGGCGGCGGCCGGCCGGCTGGGCTGGAGACCTATCCCTTCTCGCTGCTTCCGACCAGCGAGCAGGACCGGACCGTCGGCGTGGTCCTGCCCAACCAGCCGGGCCTGGAGGAGGCCGGCAGCGCGCTGCGCGTTCTCGCCGACCTCGGCTACCGCGCCGGGCTGCGACGTCCCAGCGTCACCCTGGTCAGCGACGACGGGAGCGGCTGGCTGGCCTCCGGAGGGCGCCCGGCGGTCGTGGTGGGACGTTTCGACCGGCTGCCCGCGCAGCTGCAGGGCGGCAGCGGCTGGAAACGGGCCGACAGGGGCCTGGACGGCCCTGGCGGACGGACCGCCGCTCAGGACGACGGCGTGGTGGCGATGCTGACCTCGCCCTGGGACCACACGACCCCGATCGTCATGGTCACCGGCGTCAGTGACACGGCCCTGGCCAGGGCGACCGCCGCCCTGGTGGGGTCGTCGAGGGTGCCCTTGAGCTCGGACGTCACCGTCGTCACCAAGGCGGAGACGGATCCGCCGGCGCCGATCCAATCGGTTCCCGTGAACCTGGACACCCCGCAGGACGTGGGTACCACGAGGCCGACGCGCTACCGGTCCACGATCACCTTCGCCGCGCCACCCGTGGACTCGGAGGGCACGACCCAGCTGGAGCTGCGCCTTCCCGCCTTCCGGGGTTCCAGCCTCAAGCCGAACTTCGTCGCCACCGAGCTCGACGGCCAGCGAATCGGTGGGACCACGATCGATCCCAACTCCGGCGAGGGCCGCAACCTGGAGTTCGACTTTCCCGGCCGGATGCTGCGGCCGGGGAACAACGCGCTGACCATCGACTACCAGCTCCAGGCGCCAAGCCCGCAGGCGGCCGCCGGCGGAACCCCGAGCGGCGGCAACACGGTGTCCGGCTCGCTGACACTGCCTCGCCCTCCGTTCCAGTCCAGCGACCTCCGGTCCCTGCCCTACCCCTTCTTCCAGAACACCTCGGCGCACAGGACCCTGGTGGCCATCACGGACGCCAGCCCGGCAACCCTGGGCGCGGCGGGCGACGCGATGCTCTCGCTGGGCACCCGTTCCGCGGGGAGTCCGCCGCGCATCGACATCTCCGTCCAGCCGAAGACGCTGCCGGCCGGCTCGGACGCGATCGTGGTCGGCGCCCCGCCCGCCTCCGGCGACCTGGCCCAGCTGGCGCGCTCGCTGCCGCTGCCCGTCGCCGAGTCGGCGGGCACCGTGCAGCAGGTCAGCGCGCCGGGCGGCGGAGGCCTGGTGCTCTGGGTGGGAGGAGGCAAGGACACCCTGGGAGCGGCGGCGCGTGCGCTGGCTGACGACCTGCGCGGCCAGGCCGTGACGGTGGACGGCTCCGGCCACATACGGGCGGCGCCGGTCTCGGCGTCGCCGGCCACCTCGCGACTCGCAAGCTTCGGGCTTCCCAAGCTGCTCGCGGTGCTGGCCGGTATCGTCCTGGCGCTGACTCTGGGCGTTCAGCTGGTGCGCCCGCGGGGGTCGGCGGAGCTGTGAACGGGTCACCCTCCCAGGTGCGGCTCCTGGTCATGGTCCTTGTGGGCTGGTGCGCGCTCTCGGCCGCGCCGGTCATCGCCAACAGCCCCGCGCTGCCGGCCGCCTTCTTCGTGATCGCGGTCGGGCTGGTGGCGGCGATCACGCTCCGCTTCTCGACCCTGGTCGGCCTGCTGATGGCGGTGGTCGGCACCGCGCTGTTCGCGGTCTCGATGGTGCTCGACCCGGCCAGCGCGGCTGCGCGGGGCGGCGCGCAGGGCGTGGCGGGGGCCTTCACCCGCCTGGACCAGCTGGTGCCGGCCCTGGTGGCTGCGGTCTCCCTTGTCGGTGTCGCCGTGTGCGCATCGCTGGCTTCCTGGGAGATCGACGGCCGGCCCGGCGCGATCCAGGACGTGGCCCGGCGGGCGGGAGCCGGCCAGGAGCCGGACGAGCTGGAGGAGAGGCCGTCCGAGGGCCAGGGGTTCACCGGGGAGGCCGCCAGGTCGTTCGCCGGCGTGGCGACCGAGGAGCGGCGGCCGGCGGCTGAGGCTGCCGAGCCCGCAGAACCGCCGCCCGCCGGGGAG
>JALYYF010000174.1 GCA_030946725.1 Candidatus Dormiibacterota bacterium | reverse complement strand
AGCGCCCGCGAGATCATTCGCTTGGGCTGGCGGGCGGGCGAACACGAGGCCGAACAGCTGCGCATCTACGTGCGCCGGCTCCGTCTGAAGCTGGAACCGTTGGACGTTGCCTGCCGCCTGGTCAGTCAGCACAACCGCGGTTACTGCCTCATCGTCGACTGACCTACCGGGGCATCGGGACGAGCTCCTTGTGCCTCAGCCCGCTGACGTGATCGCGCCGATGCACTCAGGGGCACGTCTGACCCTCGCATGGTCCAGGTTGCTACTCTCCCGAGGCCTGCTCTGTGCCGAAAGGGACGACCATTCGAAAGCCACCCCAGGGTCATACCTCCCGCCAGGCAGCGGTGGGGATGACCGCGCAGTGCCGCGTATACTTTAACCCGCCATGCCCGGCCCACGGTTCGGGCTTTCTCTCGTGGCGGCGCTGCTGGTGCTGGCCGCGCTTCCTGTCGGCGCTCGCGCCGGCTCCCCGGTCATCTTGAGGGCGAGCCTCGAGGGGGACATCAACACCGTCACCTCCAGCTATGTGGCTTCGACGGTCGCTCGCGCCCAATCGGAAGGTGCGCGGCTGCTGGTCCTGGAGATGAACACGCCGGGCGGGATCTCCAGCTCCATGGACGAGATCGTCACCTCGCTTCTCAACTCGCCGGTCCCGGTTGTCGCCTACGTCTCGCCAGCCGGCGCGCGGGCCGACTCGGCCGGCCTCTTCGTGGCCCAGGCTGCCGACCTCTTCGCGATGGCGCCGGGCACCAATACCGGCTCGGCGCATCCGATCACCTCCGGCGGGGCCAACATCGGCGGCGACCTCGGCCAGAAGGTCTTGAACGACGCCGTGGCGCGCATCCGCAACCTGGCAACCCTCCATGGCAGGAACGCCGACTGGTGCGAGAAGGCGGTGCGGCAGAGCGTGAACGTGAGCGCCGAGCAGGCGGTCGGCTTGAAGGCGGCGGACCTGGAGGCGAAAGACCTGCCCGCGCTGCTGAGCGCGATCGACGGCCGGACGCTTCAGCGCCCGCACGCCAGGGACCTGACCCTCCGTCTTGCCGGCGCCTTCCTGGAGGACGCGCCGATGTCGTGGTCCCAGCAGCTCCTGCACGCGCTCATCGATCCCAACGTGGCCTACGTCCTCTTCCTTCTGGCCATATTCGGCCTGATCGCGGAGGTCACCACGCCTGGCGCCATCCTGCCCGGCACCGTTGGCGTGATCAGCGCGGTCTTGGCGCTGCTCGCCTTCGCCAGCCTGCCTGTCAACATCGCCGGCGTCCTGCTCATGCTCTTCGCCTTCGCGCTTTTCGTGGCCGATATCAAAGCGCCGACCCATGGCATCCTCACGGCTGGAGGGCTGGTGGCCCTCGTCCTCGGCTCCGCGCTGCTGGTGGACGCCGGGCCCGTCGGGCTGGGAATCAATCCCTGGTTGATCGCCGCCGCCAGCGGAGGCATGCTCGTGCTGTTCGCGCTGGTGATCCGCAAGGCGGTCGGCGCCCGTTCTCGTCCGGCTTTCGTGGGTGCCAAGGCCATGCTGGGGAGCGTCGGGGAGGCGCGAGAAAGGCTGGACCCGGAGGGGACGGTGTTCGTCGCCGGCGCCCTCTGGCGGGCGGTGGCGGCGGACGGCGCGATCCCGGCCGGGACATCGGTGCGCGTGGTGGGTCGCAGCGGGCTCGAGCTGTCGGTGGTGAGCGCGGGCACTGAGGAGGTTTCCAGGGGATAGGTGCGATCGCAATCGGGTTGTTGCTACCGCTACTGCTCGTGCTCGCGTTCTCAAGCATCCGTATCGCCCGCGAGTACGAGCGGGGCGTCGTATTTCGTCTCGGTCGCCAGATCGAGCTGAAGGGTCCAGGGCTCTCATCAGCCTTCCCTTCGGCATCGACCGCCTCATCAAGCTCGACCTGCGCGTCATAACACTGGTGGTGCCACCCCAGGAGGTGATCACAAACGACACCGTGAAGGTGAAGGTGAACGCCGTGATCTTCTTTCAGGTCCTCGACGCACGCGCCGCCATCACCAGGGTCTTCGACTATCAGATCGCCACCTCGCAGATCACGCAGACGACGGCGCGGGCGGTGCTCGGCCAGTCCAGCCTGGACGAGCTGCTAGCGGAGCGCGACCGGATCAACCAGAAGCGGCAGAAGATCATCGACCAGCAGACCGAGCCCTGGGGCGTAAAGGTGAGCACGGTGGAGCTGAAGGACGTGGAACTGCCGGCCGCCATGCAGCGGGTGCTGGCGCGGCAAGCGGAGGCGGAGCGGGAGAAGCGGGCCAAGATCATCGCCGCCGAGGGCGAGTACGCTGCGGCCCACACGCTTGCGGACGCCGCCGAGATCATCTCCATCCAATCGGCGGCGCTGACCCTGCCCTACATGCAGACGCTGCTCGACATGGGGACCGACAAGAACGCCACCGTTATTCGCCCGCTCGTCTATCGGCCCAGTGCGACGGCCAGCCCTCGCGGCAAGACCCGCTCGAACAGAGCGACCAGTGGCTCAACGGCGAACCCGACCACAACGCCGATCGCGAACACCAGCACCGCCTGGGGCACATGCACTGCGCCAGATCTTCGACAAGCTCGACATCACCTCTCGGCGGCAGATCGCCAAACACCTCGACCCACCCCGGATCCGACTGGCTCAGGCGAGCCAACCGGCGCTCGAGCGCTTCCTCTCCCGAGCTCGGCGGGGGAGGTGGGGGGACTGGGAAGGGCCGCTCTCGACCTCGACCCAGACCGCCGAGCTGGCCGCCCTCCGTCGCTTCTATCGCTGGACCCGCTCCGATGGCCTGCGGAGCCCCAGCAGTTGCCCCGGCTGACCCAGGAGCAGGCTGAGGTTCTGGCCATCGTGATCTCAGACGGCATGGCCACCCGGCGGCGGATCGAGGAGGTCCGGGGCGCGGCGCAGTTGTCGATAGGGCCGGAGGGGCCGGTCTCGCTGCCCCGCGACAGCTCGGAGACGCTGGCCCTGCTGCTCTACCGAGGCCTTCTCTGTGCCGATCGGGACGAGCATGCCACCGGGCGACCGCTGGTCTATCGGCCCACCCCTAGGCTGCTCCAGCTCCTCGGCGCCGAGACGCTCGAGGAGGCGCGGGGGAGGCTGGGTGTACCGGCCGACTATTGGT
>JALYYF010000173.1 GCA_030946725.1 Candidatus Dormiibacterota bacterium | reverse complement strand
CGAGGCCGAAGCACCGCTACTCGCGGGCCTTGGCGTGAGCCTCCGCCGCCGCCTCGTCGTAGGCACGGACCATGCGCTGGTAGTTCTGACTGATGGTCTGCGCCGCGCTGTCACTGTCGGCATCGCCGGCGACCCAGCTCTTCAGCGGATCCCACCAGATCGTGCGCCCCACCGCAAAGCCGGTGAAGCCGGGCACGCCGGCACCCAGGCGCAGCCACTGGATGACCCGCTCATCGTTGGCGCCCCGGCCGAGGACGATGCAGCTGACGCGGTCGCGGCCGTCCGCGCGCGCCTGCTCGACGACCCGGGCGCAGTCCTCCCGCCGGTCCAGGCCTTCGATCTTCCAGATGTCCGGCTCCACCCCGGCCGCCTGCGACTCCGCTATGGCCCTGACCACCAGGCCGGCGCGCATCTCGAGGTCGTACCGGTCCTTGTCGCCGCCCACGCGCTCGAGCTGCGCCGGCTCCGGCGGAACCAGCAGCTCGAAGAGGAACTTGCGGTAGCGCTCGTGCAGCCAGTCGGAGAGCCGCTTGAGCCTGGCCAGCTGCCGCTGGTTCATCTCTCGATCGCCCTCTGGGTTGTAGCGGACGAGGACCTTGGTGAAGGTCGGGTCGAAGGCCTCGATATGAGCGCCGAAGTCCTCGCCGTACTCGAAGTCGAAATCGTCCTGCCCGCTCTTCTCGACCGGCATGGCGAGGGTGAAGCCCTCCCGCTTGGCAGCCCGGGCGACCACGGCCCCGAAGTCTTCGTCGACGAGCAATCCCGCCCACTGCTTGGGGGCGCCCTCCTCGACGGCCCTGCGCAGGCCCTCGAAAATCACGAGCTTGGACTGCCCGATCCTCGCCCGCTGCTCGCTCGTGGGCGTGCCTTCGATCCCGAAGATGCCCTTCTGGAACGACGCACGATGATCGAACGCCAGCATGTAGAGCGTCTGGTCGTAGCCGAGGCTCTTCCGTCCGCTCTCGTCCCGATTGTCTGCGCTCACCTCGCAACCTCCACCTTTCCTGGACTGGCCAGCATGTGGCCGACCGCCTCTCTTACCTCCGGGGTCGCCTGGCCCCTGATCTCGAGCGTCGTCCGCCGCCGAATGACGTCGTCCACGGTCATCGCCCATTCCTGGTCGACGGCGTGGATCACCTGGCCCCACACGTCGGTGCCCCGTGGGTGTATCCGATCCAGCCGCCCGGTCGCGACGATCAGGGCCGCCTCGTCGCCGTACAGGTGGATCAGGTGTTTCCAGACCTCCGGCTCGACGTCCGCGGGCCGCTGCGGCGGCCTGCCGGCGCCCGGCAGCGGATTGGAGGTCAGCCGCGCGGTGCGAAAGCTGTCGAGATGTCGAAGGACCTTCAACGCGATCTCACGGTGGGTGGTCAGCTTTCCCCCCGCAACGGAGACCATGCCGCCCGGTCCGGTTCGAATCACCTCCTCTCGAGGCGTCTCGGCCGTGCTGCCCTCACTCCGCGCCAGCACTCTCAAGCCGGCGAAGGTGTATCGGATGCGGCTGCGGTCGACCACCTCCGGGGGCAGCGAGATGGACGCCTCGCGGAGAATCGTCTCGACGTCTTCGGGGTCCACCGAGACCCTGGCCGGGTCTCCCTCGTAGTCCGTGTCCGTCGTCCCCAGGACCAGCATCCCTTCCCAGGGAATGGCGAAGCTCACGCGGCCACCCTCCAGCGGCGTGGTTACCGCCGCCTGCCAGGGCCAGGGCTCCGGCGGTTCCAGGACCAGGTGCACGCCCTTGCTGAGGCGTGCCATCGGCTGGGCTCGCGGGTCCTCCAGCAGCCGTACCTGGTCCACCCAGGGTCCTGCCGCGTTGATGAGCGACCGGGCGCGTATGTCGACTTCGCCGGCCCTGGCGCCGACGACACGTCCGCCTTCCATGTGGAGCTCGGTGACCTTGATGTAGTTGAGCACCGCGGCGCCGCTTCGGCCGGCCGCGGTCACGTTTGCCAGGGTCAGCCGGCTGTCGAATGTCTGGGCGTCGTTGTAGGCGCCGGCCGCCTTCATCCCCTCGGTCTTCAGTGGCGGTACCAGCTTGCGCGCGCCCCGGGCTCCCATCATCCGGGCCTTGCTGTGCCGGAACCCAGAGAGCGCGGCGTAGGCAAGCATTCCGGCCGCGATCGTCGAGGCCCGATGCGGTCCGCCCCGGTAGACCGGCATCACGAAGGTGAGCGGGGTGACCAGGTGCGGTGCAAGGGTGTCCAGCAGCGCCCGGCGTTCCGCGTGAGCCTCCCGCACCAGCTTGAAGTCGTACATCTGCAGATAGCGGAGACCGCCGTGTATGAGCTTGGAGGACGCGCTGGAGGTGGCTCCGGCGAAGTCCCCGGCGTCCAGCATCGCCACGCTGGCCCCATTCATCGTGGCCTCGAGCGCGATCCGGGACCCGATCACGCCACCCCCGATCACCAACAGGTCGAACGTTTCCGAACCGAGCCGCTCGAGCGTGCGCTCGCGGTCGGCATGACTGCCGAGCACGCGGGCGTGGTTGCCTGCGACCACTCCGCTACTCCGGAATCCGTCGCTCATCATCTATTGCTCTCCGTCCCGATTGCCGGCCTCCCATCGGTCGCAAACGTGCGACCACCCTGGCCGTAACCTACCGCGCTCGATACACGATGTGCGGTCGGAGTTTTCGAGGGGCGTCGAGCTGAGGCGCTGTAGGCTGGTCGAACCGCCGGTTCCCGCAACCGGGGACCGGTTCGACAGAGGTGGGAGGTCGGACGATGGAGACGCTGCGCCAGCCACTGCCGACGACCGAAGAGCGGCGCAAGCTGGGTCGCACGATGCGAGACTCGGTGCCCCGTGCGGCGCTCGGTCGCTGGCGCCCGCCGAAGGGCAGACCGGATCCCGTCGACCTGATAGAGGAGACGCACGCCGGCCGTCTCGAACGCCTGGTGCCTCTGAGAGTGGGCAGGATGGCGGCGTCGCCCTACACCTTCTTGCGCGGCAGCGCGGCGCTCATGGCCGAGGACTTCGCAGGGATGCCACGGACGGGAATCGAGCCGGTGATCTGCGGCGACGCTCATCTGGGCAACTTCGGCTTCTACGCCTCGCCCGAGAGAGACCTGGTCTTCGACCTCAACGACTTCGACGAAGCGCATCCCGGCCCCTGGGAGTGGGATCTCTGGCGGCTGACCGCCAGCGTCTGGGTGGCCGGCCGGCAGAACGGCCTGGCCGAGGGCACCTGTGAGGATGCCGTATCGCGCTGCGTCGCGGCCTACCGCCGCCAGATCAGTGGACTGGCCGGCCAGCCTCTGCTCTCCCGGTCCTTCGAGCGACTGGACATCGACCGGATGCGGCTGGAGATGGCCGACTGGTCCCTGCGGGGAGAGATCGAACGGGCCGCTGAGGTCGCGCGCAGCCGCACCAGCGATCGCGCGCTGCCGAAGCTGACCCGGGAGCGCCGGGGCAGCCGCCGGATGATCGACCAGCCGCCAGTCGTCATGCACGTGGCCAGGCAGGAGACGGAGCGGCTGGTGGACGGGTTGGAGGCCTACCTGGAGACCCTCCCACCCCACTGGCGGCGGGTGCTCCGGTCTTACGTGGTCGTGGATGTTGCGCACAAGGTGGTCGGGGTGGGCAGCGTCGGCCTGCGCGCATTCGTGGTGCTCCTGCAGGGCAACGGCACCCACGACATGATCTTCCTTCAGCTGAAGCAGGCCAGGCGGTCCTGCGTGGCGCGGTTCGTGCACGGCGACAGGGCCCTGCACGCACACCAGGGACAGCGTGTCGTGGAGTACCAGCAGACGCTGCAGACGGTGAGCGATCCCCTGCTGGGCTGGACCTCCGTGGACGATCGCGACTACTACGTCCGCCAGTTCCGGGACATGAAGGGGGCCATCACGGTCGAGGGGATGGACGGCTCCGCGCTGATGGACTACGCCCGCATCTGCGGCGCACTGCTCGCCAAGGGCCACGCCCGCACGACGGGCGCCACCGTCCTCTCCGGCTACCTCGGCAAGGGCGACGTCGCTGACCGCGCCTTCGCCCACTTCGCCCGCGCCTACGCCGACCAGACCGAAGCAGACCACGAAGCACTGCTGCAGGCCATCAAAGCCGGCCGCCTCCCCGCCCAGCACGGGATCTAA
>JALYYF010000139.1 GCA_030946725.1 Candidatus Dormiibacterota bacterium | reverse complement strand
GCACCCCCTCCCTCTGCCCCTGCTGGATCAGTTCGAGGATCGCGTGCCGGTATTCGCGCAGCCGGCGGCCGAGGCCGGAGAGGATCTCGGGCGCGATCCAGGGTCGCTCCTGCCAGAAGACCGTCATCACGTCCTGCTCGTCCGCGATGGCCCGAGCCCTTCCCAAGATCAGCTCCCGCAACCGGTGCTCGGTTCCATCGACCGCCAGCACCTGCCGGAGACCGGCCGCCAGGACGTCCACCGCACGGTCGTAGACGGCCTCGAGGATCTTCTCCTTGCTCGGAAAGTGGTGGTACACGCCGGCCTTGGAGAGGCCGACCGCCAGTGCCACGTCGCGCAGCGAGGTGTTGGCGTATCCCCGAGTCCGGAAGAGGGTTGCGGCCGAGCGGACGATCTGCCCCCGGACGTCGCCGGACAGGCCGTTCCGGGCCTCTAGTCCTTTGGGCGGCGGTCCAGCCACCGTCTCGCCTTGAGCTCCGTCTTCGGCAGCGTGCCCGGGTCCAGAGGATCGACGTCGAAGGAGATGCCGAGCGCGGCGTGGATTCGCCTGGCCACCTCGCGAACGATCGTTTCTCGCTGCCCGGGAGGCAGGACCTCGACCTGAAGCGCAACCGTGTCCCGGTCGTGCACGCGGTCCACGACCAGCCTGAACTCCTCGCCGACGTGCTCGACCCCGTGCAGGATCTCCTCGACACCGGACGCGAAGATGTTCACGCCCTTGACCTTCACCATGTCGTCGAGCCGCTCCTTGACCCACATGCGGCGGGTGGCGCGGCCGCAGCTGCAGGCCTCGTCGCTGTAGACGGCGGCGTCGCGGGAGC
This sequence comes from Candidatus Dormiibacterota bacterium, assembly GCA_030946725.1. Taxonomy (GTDB): domain Bacteria; phylum Chloroflexota; class Dormibacteria; order Dormibacterales; family Dormibacteraceae; genus Nephthysia. The sequence continues at coordinate 6,515 of JALYYF010000139.1, read as the reverse complement.
GGAAGTTGACCCAGGTCGCCATCACTCTCTGCTTGAGCGCGGTGAACACGTGCTCGCCGAGCTCGCCCGCCTCCACCGGCTGGTTTCCCTCCGGCGCCCAGAACTGGTGCACCTGGTCCTCCTCGAAGAGGTGGAGCCCATCCTGAGCCGAGCACTCCATCGCGAAGAGCGGCCCGCCCTCGGATATCCCATAGAAGTTGCGCGTGCCGCCCCTCACGCCCCAGAGCTCCTCGATCTTCTGCCGCCGCGTCTGCGGGAAGGTCTCGCCGCCGAGTAGGAGTCCTCTGACACCGAAGCTGGGCAGGTCGAAGCCCTCCGCCTCGGCCTGGCGACCGAGTGTCAGGGCGTATGACGGCGTCAGGACGACCACGGCGGGCCGGTACTCCCTGATGAGCTGGAGCCGCAGCAGCCCGTCTGCCGGAGCCCCGGCGGGGATCAGCGTCGCCGGGAGCGTGCGGGAGCCGTAGTAGAAGCCCCACCCGGCCGCCCAGAAGGAGAGGGGGAAGGTGATCATGACGAAGTCTCCCGGCCGGGCCCCCGCTTCCACCATGAGGCGGGCACCCTGGTCCCCGAAGACCTGGAACCCGGCGTGGGTGTTTATGAAGCGAGCCTGCCGGCCGGTCGTTCCGGTGGACCGATAGACGATGGCGCCCGACCTCTTGGTCTCCTCCAGGTCGCCGCAGAGGAGACCGCCGTAGCCGGCCTCGTCCGCCTCCAGGGCGGCCATGTATCGCGGCTTGTCGAGCGTGGGCAGGCGATAGAGGTCGTCGGGGCGGCGCACGGCCTCCGGCTTGACGCCCGCCGCCCCGAACCTCCGTGCCCAGAAGGGAGACCGGGCGGCGGCCGCGATGGCCTCCGGGATCAGCTCAGACTGGTGCCGTTCGATCTCCTTGCGGGTCTTCCCGGCGGTGCGGTCCCGAAGGAAGTCGGGGACCCCGAGCTCGCTGAGTGCCATCTCTCCTGTCACTCCTCCTGTGGTGCGTCGAATCGAATCCAGAGCTCCCGAAAGCCGCGGATCGCGATGAGCGGCGCGCGTTCCAGCGGCTGGCCCTCCTCCAGGCGAAGCCTCGGGAGGCGCCGCAGCAGGGCGGTGACGGCGATCCGGATCTCGATCCTGGCGAGGGGGGCGCCGATGCAGCCGTGGATGCCCCTGCCGAAGGCAAGGTGCGAGCTGGCGGAGGCATGCGGCGGGTCGAGCTCGGCCGAGAACCGGCGCGGGTCCTGGTTGGCGGCGCCGAGGAGCACCATCAGCTTGGCGCCGGCCGGAATCGGGACCCCGCTCACCTGGGTATCGTGCCTGGCGATCCGGAAGACGCCCTGCAGGGGCGACTCCAGGCGCAGCAGCTCTTCGGCCATGCGCGGGACCTCCCGCGGGTTGGAGACCAGGCGCTCGCGGAGCTCGGAGTCGCCCACCAGCCGCCAGACCGCGTTGCCCAGGAAGTTGCGCGTCGTCTCGTTGCCGCCCACGAGCAGCTGCTGGAGCACGCTGATCAGCTCCTGGTCGGTGAGTGCGCGTCCCCGCCCGTCCCGGCTGAAGACCAATCCCGTGAGCAGGTCCTCGCGCGGCTCCCGCCTGCGCGACTCGAGGGCCTCGAGCATGAAGCGCTCGAAGTCGAGGATGGCCTCGGCGCACTCCTCCACCCGCTGCGGCGACAGCGACGACATCTGGACGTCGATGAAGGCGTCGGACCAGCCGCGCAGACGGAGAAGGTCGTCCTCCGGCACTCCCAGGACATCGCCGATGACTGCGATCGGAAGCGGGTTCGCGAACGCGGCGATGAACTCGCAGCGCCCCTTCGACACAAAGCCGTCGATCAGGCGATCGACGATCCTCTGGATGGCGGGCGTCATGACGCTGGCCCTGGTCACCGGACCGAAGGCCGCCGCCAGCATCTCCCGATACCGCGTGTGCTGGGGAGGGTCACTGAATACCAGCGTGGGTGCCCGCGGATACCCGGGACCGTGCCTCAGCCGCTCCCTGATCGCCTCGTCGCGGAAGGCGTGGCCATAGGAAAGGCTCTCCCGGGATGAGAAGAGCTCGGGCTGTACCAGCACCTGCCGCGCTGCCTCATAGCCGGCGACCAGCCAGAGATCGAGCTCAGGGACGTGCACGACAGGGTCGCCGGCCCGGACCAGGTCGAAAAAGGCGTGGGGTCCGCCGGGCGGGGCTGACCGCTCGACCATGAGCCATGATAAACCGGCCGGCCGGCCGGTCGGTATCGGCGGGGGGTCAGCGGTACCCGGCTTGATCGAACCACCGGTAGAGATCGCTGACCGTCCCCTCCGGCGAACGGGCCCGGTGGCCCAGCTCCGTCTCAGCCTTGCGGCTCACGATGGCCGGAGCGCTCCGCAGAGCATGCAGGCCCTCCACGGTCAGCAGCCGCGAGGGCTCGCCGGAACTGCCCGCCAGCGACAGCGCTCGCGCGCCGAAGCGGGCGACCGCCATCGGCACCACGATTCGTGGGGCCCTCTCGCCGGTCACGCGCTGGGCGAGCAGGCTCAGCGCACGCAGCGAGAGCCGGTGACCCGCCACCAGGTATGACTCGCCCGATCGTCCTCGAGCGCAAGCCGCCATCAGCGCACCGGCGACGTCTCGGACGTCGACCCAGTCGAAGGCACCGTCGACCAGGGCGCTGAGCTTGCGGCGGCGCAGTGCCAGGAAGAACTGGCCCATCCTCGAGGGGCGGAAGTCGTAGGGACCGATGAGACCCGTCGGATTGACTATCACCGCGTCGAGTCCCCTCAGCATCCAGGCCCTGACCTGTGCTTCGCCGGCCGCCTTGGAGCGGTCGTAGACCGGCAGACGCGGGCGAACCGAGCGCGGACTCGTCTCGTCGAGCGAGGCTCCGCACAGCTCGATGTCGAAGGCGTGCACCGAGCTGCAGTGGACCATTCGGCGCACCCCGCACTGGACGGCCATCTCCGCCATGGTCGCCACTCCGTCGACGTTTGTGGACCAGACCCGGCCGGAAGGATCAGCTGCCAGCGAGATGACGGCTGCCAGATGATAAACGACGTCGGCACCGGCAAGAGCGGCCGCCACAGAACTCGGCTCGCGCAAGTCGGCCTGGCACCACTCGACGTTCAGGCCGGCGAGAGCGGGCGTTCTCTCGAGGTCGACAGCGCGCACCCTCTGGCCCGCCGCGAGCAGGGCGCGCACGAGGTTGCCGCCGAGGTGACCGGAGGCGCCGGTGACGACGGCCAGAGACGTATTGGGATTCCGCAGCGGCATGCAGGAGGCAGGATACGTCTGCCCGCATTCTCCTGGACTTGCACAGTTGGTCTCCTGGCAGACGCCCTATGTCGCCGGGGATTCTTTCGCCAAACCGAAACGATTGCCGTCGATGGAGACACTAATCCGTAGAAGTGACGACGATTCCAGCGCCAGGACAACCCAGAGTCGAGCCGGATCCCATCGGAGTGGCAGGTCTCCGTCGCTTCCTGATCGGCGGATTTCCGGCCGCCTGGATGTTCGCGATCCTGCTCTGGATCGGCCTCTACTTCATCCGCTCGCCACTTCTTTTCACCGCCGGTGCGCTCGCCTTCGGCCAGGGCGTCTGCTACCTGCTCGCGTTCCGCCTGGTGCAGCTCAATCGCGTGCCGGCCGCCGTCAGCGTGGCCTGTGCGGGCCTGTGGGTGATCAGCCTCTTTCTCGGCTACGCGATGCCCGCGCTGCTGGCGGTCTGGGTGGCGGTCGCCGTCCTGTCGGTGATGATCGGCCTCCCCTACCTGGGCGGCCGGGGGCTCCTGAGCCTGCTCGTCGGTGCATGGCTGGTCGTCGTCATCGACTGCCTGTTCTCGCTGAACGGCACACCCTTCGGCACCATGATGATCCCCCCCTGGGTCATCTCGGGGCTGGTGGTCGTCGCCGTCCCTTCCGCCACCGCGTACATATTCATCCTTCTCTGGCAGTACAGCGACCGGCTCACGAAGATGCTGGCCATCACCCAGTCGGCGAATGCTGCGCTGCGCGAGTCCGAGCTGCTGCTGGAACGGCGCGTGGAGGAGCGGACCGCCGAGCTCGAAAGAGCCAACCAGGAGTTGACGAAGTCCGAGTGGGAGCTCGCGATCGCCCGTGACCAGGCGCTGGAGGCGAGCCGGGCCAAGTCGGTATTCCTCGCCAACATGAGCCACGAGCTGCGGACGCCGATGAACGCGATCATCGGCTACAGCGAGATGCTGGAGGAGGAGGCCCAGGAGCGCGACGAGCAGGAGTTCGTCTCCGACCTGCAGAAGATCCTTTCCGCCGGCCATCATCTGCTCACGCTCATCAACTCGATCCTCGACCTGTCCAAGATCGAGGCGGGGAAGATGGACCTCTACGTGGAGCCGTTCCAGGTGGAGACCGTGGTCGCCGACGTCGTGTCGACGATCAGGCCGTTGGTGCAGAAGAACGGCAACGAGCTCCAGGTGAGTGTCGACGAGGCGGTGGGCACCATGCGCGCCGATCTGACCAAGCTCCGCCAGTCGCTGTTCAACCTGCTCAGCAACGCTTCCAAGTTCACGCGGCAGGGCAGCATCACCCTCACAGTCGAACGCCAGACGCTCGACGGCGTCGACTCCATCACCTTTGCCGTCCGCGACTCCGGCATCGGCATGACTCCGGAGGAGCTGTCGAAGCTCTTTCAGGCCTTTTCCCAGGCACGCGCATCCACCAGCCAGGAGTTCGGCGGCACCGGCCTCGGGCTGGTGATCACCCGCCAGTTCTGCCAGCTGATGGGCGGTGACGTGAGCGTGGAGAGCGAGTCCGGCAAGGGAACCACCTTCACGATCCGGCTGCCCGCCGTGGTGTCCGACCAATCGATCGCGCCCGTGCCGGAGAACGCACAGACGGAGCCGGCGACGCGGCCGCTGGAGTCCCGGCCGGAGCCGGCACCGGTGGACGGCGCGCAATCTCCGGGCCGCATCCTGGTGATCGACGACGACCCATCCGTCGGCGACCTGGTGCAGCGCTTTCTCGGCAAGGAAGGGTTCCACGTGGTGACCGCCGCCGGCGGTGAGGAGGGACTGCGGCTGGCGGCCGAGATCCACCCGGACATCATCACGCTGGACGCGCTCATGCCGGGCATGGACGGCTGGACGGTGCTGTCCCGCCTCAAGGCGGACGCGGACCTCGCGGCGGTACCCGTGATCATGCTGACGATGCTGGACGACAAGACGCTGGGCTTCTCCCTCGGCGCCTCCGAGTTTCTGACCAAGCCCATCCACCGGGACGTTCTGGTCGCCACCGTACAGAGGTTCTGCGCCAGGCCAACCGATCGAGTGCTCGTCGTCGAGGACGACGCACTGACGCGCGATCTGATCCGGCGCCTTCTCGAATCGGAGGGTTTCCAGGTCGCGGAGGCCGTCAACGGGCGCGTCGCGCTGGAGGAGGTGGCGAAGAGCGAGCCCAGCCTGATCCTTCTCGATCTGTTGATGCCCGAGATGGACGGATTGGAGTTTCTCACGGAGTTCGGACGGCAGGAGCGATGGCGCTCCATCCCGGTCGTCGTGGTGACCGCAAAGGACATCGGCGTCGCCGACCGCGACCGGCTCAACGGCTATGTCGAGGGAATCCTGCAGAAGGGCGCGTTCAGTCACGAAGAGTTCATGGACAAGCTGCGCGAGCTGGTCGCGGGCAGCAGGCGCTCCGACATTACGACTGAGGCATAGAAGGAGTTCACGATGCCCAAGATCCTGGTCGTCGAAGACAACGAGCTGAACCGCGACATGCTCTCGCGGCGCCTCGTCAAACGAGGCTACGACGTCGACGTCGCGGTCGATGGAGCACAGGGCATCGAGATGGCGCGATCCCTGGCGCCCGACCTGATCGTGATGGACGTCGGGCTGCCCGTGGTGGACGGCCTGGAGGCCACCCGCCGGCTCAAGGCGGCGAGGGACACCAGCTCGATACCGATCGTCGCCCTGACCGCCAACGCGATGCCAGGCGACCAGGAGCAGGCGCTGGCCGCGGGCTGCGAAGCGTACGACACCAAGCCCGTGGACATCCCACGCCTGCTCGCAAAGATCGAGTCCCTGCTCAGCGGCGGCGCCTCGATCTCCTCAAACGCCTGACCAAGTCAGGGCCCTCTCACCAGGCGAAAAGTCATCTCACCGCGCGTCGTAGCCGAGCCGCATCCGAGTCATCGCGATCCGCTTCGACCAACGTCCCCCCACCTCCCTCCCCCCGCCTTCGGGGGGAGGACCTAGATCCCTGGTTGTCCTCCCCCCTCCCGGGGGGAGGTTGGTGGGGGGCTCTCTCAGCAGGCGAAAAGCCATCTCACCGTGCGCCTTAGCCGAGCTGGATCCAGTAGTGGCCGCGATCCGCTTCGACCACGTCCCCCCACCTCCCTCCCCCCGCCTGCGGGGGGAGGACCTAGATCCTTGGTTATCCTCCCCCCTCCCGGGGGGAGGTTGGTGGGGGGTTCTCTCAGCAGGCGAAAAGCCATCTCACCGCGCCCCGTAGCCGAGCTGCATCCAGTAGTGGTCGCGATCCGCTTCGACCACGTCCCCCCACCGCGTGGGCAGGGGAGGAG
>JALYYF010000245.1 GCA_030946725.1 Candidatus Dormiibacterota bacterium | reverse complement strand
GCCTTCCCCAGAGGGCCCGACCGCCGACCTCCCGCACCAGCAGCTTGCCCAGGAGGTCGCTCGCCACGTCCAGCGTGTCCCGGTCGAAGAACTCCGGGCCCAGCAATCGCCCTGGCGGGCGCGCCTGTTCGCTCGACACCGATGCAATATAAGAAGGCCGCCGGTGCCGCGCGCCGCCGTCGGACAAGCCTCCGACCGCGACCGGCCCGCCAACGGAATCGCCGACGGACCGCCACCCGACCGAAGAACAAAAGGAGCCAGCAGCATGGCCACCGCCGCCACCACTCCGCTGACCAAGATCGAGGAGATCCTCGGCCCCGACGCCCGAGACCTGCTCGAGCACCGCTGCGAAACCGTGCAGAAGGAACTCCTCCACCTCCCCGGCCCCGACTTCGTGGACCGCGTCTGGACCATCAGCGACCGCAACCCCCGAGTGCTCGGCAGCCTGCAGACGATCTTCGACCACGGCCGCCTGGGCGGCACCGGCTACCTCTCCATCCTTCCCGTCGACCAGGGGATCGAGCACTCCGCCGGCGCCTCCTTCGCGCCCAACCCCGAGTACTTCGATAGCGAGAACATCGTCAGGCTGGCCATCGAGGGCGGCTGCAACGCGGTCGCCTCGACCTTCGGCGTGCTGGGCTCGGTGGCGCGCAAGTACGCCCACCGCATCCCATTCATCTGCAAGATCAACCACAACCAGCTCCTCTCCTACCCGACCGAGTACGACCAGATCGCCTTCGGCACCGTCCGAGAGGCATGGGAGATGGGTGCCGTGGCGCTGGGCGCGACCATCTACTTCGGCTCGGAGCAATCGAGCCGCCAGATCGTCGAGGTGTCGCGCTTCTTCCACGAGGCCCACGAGCTGGGCATGGCGACGATCCTGTGGTGCTATCTCCGCAACCCGGCCTTCAGCAAGGACGGCACCAACTACGAGGTGGCCGCCGACCTGACCTCACAGGCCAACCACCTGGGCGTCACCATCGAGGCGGACGTCATAAAGCAGAAGGCGCCTGAGACCAACGGCGGCTTCACCGCCCTGAACTTCGGCAAGACTTCGAAGCTGGTCTACGAGAAGCTGACCAGCGACCACCCCATCGACCTGACGCGCTACCAGGTCGTCAATTGCTACATGGGCCGGGCCGGGCTCATAAACTCCGGCGGCGCTTCCTCCGGCGAGAGCGATCTCAAGGAGGCGGTGCGGACGGCGGTCGTCAACAAGCGCGCCGGTGGCACGGGCCTGATCTCGGGTCGTAAGGCCTTCCAGCGGCCGCGGCGGGATGGCATCGCCCTGCTGAACGCCATCCAGGACGTGTACCTGAACGAAGAGATCACGGTCGCCTGAACAGCGGGGCGGCCCGGGTGCCCCTGTTAAGGGACTCGCGTTCCGGGCCGGTCCTCGCTACGCTTCCGGGCCATGAGGCTCGCTTTCCTGGGGACCGGCGCGGCGTTCTCCGTGGAGCGCTACAACGGAGCGGTCGTGGTCGACGGCCACATCCTGCTCGATGGCGGCGCCCCGCTGCTGCGGCACATGGAACGCACGGGGATCGACCCGGGCGCAATCGACGCGGTGTTCCTGACCCACCTGCACGGCGACCACATTCTCGGACTGCCTCCCTTCTTCCTCTACCGGGCGTTCCACCCCTCCGGTGGTGCGCTGTCCGTCCTGACCCCGCCGGGCGGGGAGCAGGCGCTGGAAGAGCTCTGCCGGCTCTCCTGGGGACAGGCCTGGGGCGACCACCGTGACCAGGCTCGGCTCGCCTACTTCGTTGCGGAGGAGTGCGGCGAGGTGGCCGGAATCCCCTACCGGACCGTGAAGCTCGACCACGGCGGCCTGGAATGCCGCGGCTATCGTCTGGAGATCGACGGACGGGTGCTCGCCTACGCCGGAGACACCGAGGGGACGCCCCCGCTGGACGACCTGGTCGAGGGGGCCGACGTTGCGATCACGGAGGCCACCGCACCGGGACCGGTCACGGCCCACACCAGCTGGGAGCACGCCGCCGAACTGGCGGCAAGGCACCCGCGGACGCGCTTCCTGTTCAACCACGTCTATCAGGGCGACCTGGCGAACGCGGCCCACGACCTCGAGGTGCTCGATGTCTGAGCGGCCGTCACGGGTGGCCCCCATGGTGTCGGCAGGCCCTGCGCGAATCAACCACGGCCGGGGCGTTCGCCGGGGCTGCGCGCCCCCGCGTGGATGACGGCAGGGCAAGGCAAGTCCCCGAGGGAAGACGAGTGGAAAACCCGGAGATCACCAGCCGCCGGCTGACGGCGACCGTACTGGGAACCCTGGCGGGCGCGGCGGGCTTCGCAACCCTGATGCTCGCCGGCTGGCTGCTCTACCGCCGGCTCTGGGGTGACTCGCCGACCGCCCTGGTGGTCATCGTCCTGCTCTTCGGCGCCGCCGGACTCTATGCGGGCTGGCTGCTCGGCGTCATCGTCTTCTCCGCCCTGCGCGGTAGTGACAACGGTGAAGAGACGCCAGCCTGAGGCGGGCCGCGACACGGGCTCCGATCGTCCGCTCCTGGACAAGTTGGGGGTCAAGCCCGGCATGGGGGTGGCGCTGGTCGGCTTCCGAGACGCCGCCTTCGAGGCCGAGCTCCGGGAGCGGGGTGCGACGCCCCACACCGGCCGGGCCGAGCCGGGCCTCGACATGGTGTTCTACATGGTCCGCCAACCGGCCGATCTGCTCTCGCTGGGCGAGCTGTCCCAGCTGATCCACGACGCCGGAGCGCTCTGGGTGCTGCGCGTGAAGGGACCGGGCATGAAGGTGCGAGAGGTCGACGTCATCGAGGCCGGGAAGGCCTCCGGGCTGGTCGATAACAAGATCGCCAGCTTCTCGGACCTCTACGCGGCGATGCGCCTGGTGGTGCCCCTGGCGCGGCGAGGCCACCGAGAACCGCCGGTCTCCGGCTCCGGACCTACCCGGAGAACGAGGTGAGGGCAGAGACGATCGAAGGGGGACGTCCGATCGCCTCCGCCCAAGATAGGAAGTCGCTTTTACGAGGTCGCCGTGGACTCGCGGCTGGGCAGGCTGACGAAGAACCACGCCAGCACGGCTCCCGCCGCGAGCAGTGGCAGGTGGAAGCTGTACTCGATCAGCAGCAGACGGCTCCAGTCCAGGCCGACCACCCGGTGCAGGTTGTCGTGCGGCCACCAGTTGACCAGCAACCAGGCGACCGAGAGATAGGCGGCCGCGGTCAGGGGCGCTGAGCGCCCCATCCTGTTCAGCAACGGGCGACCGAAGGCGAGGAACGCCACGCCCAGGCCAAACGAGAGCGACTCGAGGGCGTAGAGCAGTATGAAGAGAGGCAGCAGGCCGCCCGGCGCCTGTGCTGCTCCAGGCTGGACCGGCCAGATGACCTGGTCGAGAGAGAACGACAGGGCCCCGACGACCAGCGTCACCAGCGACCACTTGAGCCAGGTTTTCATAGGCATTCCTCCTCGATAACCGCGCCTTGCCAGTTGCCAGCTCCCGCCGGCCCGGCTACAATTACGGAAGAACTATTTCATGAAATCTGTCTTTTGTCAATAGCCTGGTGACGTCTCGCTCATACCGGATGGAGAAGCGCGCCGAAGCGTTCGAGGAGACGCGCAACCGGATCATCTGGGCGACCATGCACCTACACGGTGAGAAGGGGGTTGCCACCACTTCCCAGGCAGACGTCGCGGCTCGGGCAGGCGTGTCGCCGGCCACCGTGTATCGACACTTCCCCACCCTGGGAGCGCTGGTCAACGCCTGCGGTAGCCACCTGTGGGCCGCGGTCCGCCCACCGCGCCCCGAGGACGCCGAGCGGCTCTTTGCAGGGCTCGGGACGACTCAGGAGCGGTTGAGACGGTTCGTCGAAGAAGTCTCAGAGTTCTACGGCCGCGCCTGGCTGCCGCTGGACGGTGCCCGTAACGATCGTGACCGGGTTCCCGAGCTCGACCAGCACCTGCGCTGGTGCGAGGCCGGCCTGGAGGCACTGGCTCGCGAGGCGCTGGCCCTGGAAAAAGAAGACGAGCCAACGGTCCAGCTCCTGCTCGCCCTCACGGACTTCGGCGTCTGGAAATCGCTCCGGGACCACGGTGTCCCCGAAGCCACAGCGCCGAAGATCATCGACTCCCTTGTGGAGTGCGCCACTCAGCTCTCCCCTGGCTAACATTTGGAGACGTGGAGTCGTCCTGAAGTGGAGGTTGTCGGGCCCAAGGGGCCGCAAAGGCACACCGGCGCCGGGCTGCTGCCCTGGGCTCACGACCAGCTGACGATCGCCCTGCAGATCGTCGACAACCCCGGTGGCGGACTCCTCTTCGCAACCACCGCAGTGGGGCAGGTCAAGGCGGCCCTCGCCGAGTTGGCCGCCCAGTCGGAGGAAGAGCGCCACCGCTGGGCATCCGTGGTCGAGATCCTCGCCCGCGTCGAGGACGATATGGTCCGGCGCCGATTCGATTCGGCCCGCGCCGGCCTCGAAGAGGCTCTGAAGGCGCTCTCCGCCACCGAGGGCGCGCAGGCCGGCTAGACACCGAGCCGCCCGGCTCGGCGCAGCGCCCTCAGGCCCGCGCCATCTCCGCCAGCAGCCGGTCGGCGCTCGCCACCAGCTCCGCGGCGGTCCTGTCATCGAGGGCCCTGCCCCCGAAGGCTGCGTCCTCCAGCGCTCCCCGCATGCTCCCCGCGACCGCGTCGCGGCGCCTGGTGAAGCCGTCCATGCGCGCCGCATAGGAGCGGTAGGCGGCGTCGTTGGGGGAGCTGGACGCGGCCGCGCGGGTGGCGACGGCCAGGCTCAGCAACCCGACCCTGCCGGCGGGCGCGTCCAGCTGCTTCAGCCGGCCGGCGACGCTCTCATAGGCCGCCTGGGAGTCGCGGATGCCCGGCGGCAGGGCTTCCGGCGCCATCGCCTCCGACAGCACGCGGCCGTCGTGGCCGTAGCCGTCCCGCAGGCCGGTCAGCGCAAGCAGGGTGGGACGGATGTCAGCCTGGTCCGTCCAGGTCGCAGCGTCCAGCCGGCGGCGAGCCACGCCGGGGCCGGCGAGCCCCAGCCAGGCCGTGCTGGCGCCGACCTCCGCGTATCCCCGGTCGGACGGCGGGCGCGGGTCCGATCCCGTACAGCCGGCCGCCGGACAGGCGGAGGGACTTCCACCGACCAGATACCCGGGCTGGGCGAAGACGACGAAGCTCGGCGTCCGAGCCTGATCCGCACTCAGCATGTGCAGCAACCTCATCTCCGAGCGGTCGGCCAGGTAGCGCACCAGAGGCTGGCGGGTGCCTGTGGCCGGCTCGGCGACCTGCAGCTGAGCCACCGCCTGCTCCAGCGCGCGCGCCGGCGCAGCAATGGGGTCCGGATCGCCGTTCATCCAGACGGCCGGGTCCGGCCCCCCCTGCGTCGTGAAGGTCGAGGAGACGCCCCGCGCGGCCAGCATTCCGGCCAGGTCGACGTGGACCACGCCCGGCCGAGCGTATCCCTCTCCGCCGGCCGAGACGGCGAAGAGCGTGTTGGCCGGGGTCAGGCCGTCTCGAGCCAGGCGCTGAAGGAAGATCCCAAAGGCCTGGTCGTAGTCGTGGAGCTGGCGCAGATAGGCCGGCGCTCCAGGCGCCGGCGTGCTGGTGGCGCCCTGGGGGCGCCGGGGGCCTGCGAGGTGCGCGTAGGTGACCGGGACCGCGTGCTCCTGCATGGCGGCCACGTAGGCGAGGGTGACCGCAGGCGTCGTGGCGTCGAAGCCCGGAAAGCCGTCGACCGGCCGGCCGGCCAGGTCGCTCAGGTGTCCGGAGGCACCTATCCGCGGCCCCACGTAGCGCAGCCCATAGAGCGCGTTGAAGCCGCTGTACCCGCCCGGCTCATCCGGCAGGCGGTCGGGCCGTCCACCACGGTCGGCGGCGCAGGCGCCGCCCTGTCCGGCGCAGTGGATGGCGATACCGGTGTAGTCGGCGGCGGCGCGGGCAGGCTGGGCACGTGCCCGAGCCACCTCACTGGAACCCGGGCCGAAGACCGTGGCGAGGTCCGTGGCCGTGTTCTGCAGCACCATGCCGCCGGGGCCGCCCGCGGCCCCCACGTCGCACCCGGCCCTGGTGAAGGCAGGCCAGGGCGCGGGCGCCCGAGCGCCCTGGCCGCCGTCCGTGACCGGCGAGCTCCAGTAGGTATCGCCTGCAGGCTGACCGTGACGGTCGGGGTAGAGGCCGGTCAGCGAGGACAGCGTCTCTCCGCCGCTGCGGGAGGCGAGCGCGGTGTGGCCTGACGCCAGCACGGTGCCGTTGGCCTGCAGGAAGCCAAGCAGTTGCGGCATCTGCTCCAGGTCCGAGGGAACCGCGGGGTCGTCGCGGCCGAACTGCAGGTTTGCGAACTCGAGATAGACCACGTGCTCGACGCCGTTGGCCAGATGGCAACTGCTCGAGGCCGTGACCTGTATCGCGCCGGCCGAGCCGCCGGCCGCACCGGGAGATTGCAGCCGGTGCCCCAGGGCTGCGTCCGTCAAGTACGCCGAGCCCACCGCCATGGCCGCCGAGAGCATGACGACGACCAGCCGGTTCTCCAGGACCGCAGCCACGACCCGAGCAGTCTAGTTACCTGCTTGTCGCCCCGGGTCATGCCGCACCTCTAGGGCTCCCGCGGCAGCGACGCCACCGCTTCCAGCCAGCTGCGGTCACCAGCCGCCGCCCGGGCCAGCCAGTGTTCCGCCCCCCAGAGCAGCACCGTCCGGTAGCCGGCCCCGCGCACTCCCTCTACCACCGTGCGGATGTCGGCGGGTTGGAAGCTGCGGGGTCCCCAGGGCTCGGCCTGCGCCTCGGCCGTCCAGGCCGTCCGGCCCCTCCGCTCCGCTTCGGCCCGCCAGCGTCCCGCGTCCGAAGCCCAGTTGCCGGCCGCCTTCCGGACCCGGTCCCACCAGAGCAGCCGCTGCCCGATCCGGATGTAGACGTCGAGACCCAGCGCGGCCCGGTCCGGGAGCAGCTCGAGCAGGCTGCCGATGCCCTGCCCGCGGGGATTGGACGTGAGGTCCAGCAGCCAGTTGAAGTGCGCGAAGGCTGTCAGCAACAGCGGCCGGCCGGGGTCCTCCTGGCGCACGGCCGCGACCTCCCGCTCCAGCAGCTGGGGGCCGATCCACCACCGGTTGGGTCCGGAACGGTTGAGCGGCTCGTTCTCCACCTGCCAGGTCGCCAGGGCCGGGTGGCCTCGATAGCGCTCCACGGTGGCGCCGAGGAACTCCAGGACGGCCGCGGCGATCGCCGGGCTGGCCTCCCCCACCTCGCCGCCGCGGCGAGCCGGGGGTGTGAGGCGGGCGGGGATGTAGAACTCGGGCCAGCCGATCGCCTTCATCCCCACGGTCAGCACCACGGAGCGGCCCGCCTGGCTGGCCTGGTCGAGCTGCCAGTCCAAGTCGCCATAGCCGGCGCGGTCGATCGTCTCCCAGTAGGCGCTCAGTCGGAGCGGATCGAGGTCCAGGGCCAGCAGCTCGGCGAAGGCCCGGCGCCAGTCCAGCCCGGCGGCCGCCGCGCGAAGTGGCGAAAAGCTGGCGCCGAGCGGCAAATCGCCTCCGGTCAGAAGGGGCCGCGCCGGCGCAGTTCGCCGACCCGGACCAGCGCCTCGCGCAGCTCGCTGATCCAGTCCGCCTGGTGCTTGCCGACCAGCCGCACGCACCAGGCCAGGGCCTCGCTGCGGCTGCGGGCCACGCCGGCCTCCACCAGGGTGTCGAGAACCTGTCTTTCGGAGAGCCTGAGCCGCGTCATCACCGGGATCGAGAGCGTCGTGAAGAGCTGCCTCTCCCCGTCCATCGACGCGCCCCAGGAGACGCGGCGCCCGAAGCGGCGCTCGGCCTCCTTGGCGATGCGCATCCTCTGCTCGCGCGTCTCCTCGCGGAACCGCTGCAGCCGCGCCTCACGGGAGGCGCTTGGGTCCTCCGGGCTGCCGCCGCCGACCGGCTCGGGCTCCGCCAGCTCGCCGATGACCAGGATCTCGTCCCCGTCGACCTCCATCTCGGGGGGACCGGCGAACCAGCCCTCGGGAAGGCGACCGATTAGCCAGCCTCGAACGTCCGCCTCTGACATCGCGATTACATTGTTACATCCACCGTGGGCAGTTGCCCTCGGTGACACCAGCGGCACCTCGGCGGGGGTACGACACCACCGGCACCAAACCGCGCGCCACCCTCAGCTCGGACCGGCGTCCGACGCGTCGACCAGGCGCGGCTGGGGCTCCTGGTCGGAGAGCTCGCGCGCCGTGGCGTCGATGGCGCTCATCACCTCCTCCGCCGACAGCCACTCCCGGGCCTTGATCTGCAGGCGCACGCCGATCTGGGCCTCTCCTTCCTGCCTCGAGTACTGCTCCGCCAGCAGGAGAAGTTGGGCGCCGGGCTGCAGCCCGAGCCGGCTCCTGACCTTGGCCTCGAACTGGGCCAGCGACACCCCCGAGGGCAGCTGGAGCGCCACGTCGGCCCGCAGCGGCTTGTGGTCGGCAACCACCACCGAGCCCAGGACGACCGAGTTCGGGATGCGGAAGAGCTCGCCGGTCGAACTGAGAGTCGTGTAGAGGCTCCCGATGTCCACGATCAGGCCCTCGTACTGGGCGCCTCCGAAGTTGCCGGAGCGCAGGTACACCGAGTCGCCGATGCGGTATGGCCTGGCCACCAGCAGCATCAGGCCGGCGAAGAAGTTGCTGAGTGTGTTCTGCGCGGCGATCGCGGCGATCACGGAGACGACGCCGCCGGCCAGCAGCAGGGCGCTGAGGTTGATGCCGGCGGCCGTCGCCAGCATCACCACCAGCAGGATGTACAGCGTCCAGGAGAGTAGGTTTCGCCAGGCCACGACAGTCTGGCTCTTCTCCACCCCCGCGAAGGCGGCCGTCATCCCCATCCAGACCGCCAGGACGCCCGAGCCGCCGGCGAGGACCAGGATGAGAAGGCGCACGAGGGCCGCGTTCTGGTTCTTGAACAGCCCCTGCAGCTGGGGGAAAAGCAGCAGCAGGCCGGCGGTGACGCCGGCCGCCACGAACCCGATGACCAGGTCCCGTGAACGGTGCGCGTCCTGGTAGACGTCCAGCTCAGCCACGCCGGGCTGCATCCTCGAGTGCCACTACCAGACGGTGAAGCCTGATCGCGTGAAGGATACGCCGAGGCGCAGGGGACCTCTCAGGACGCCAGCGTCGCCTTCAGGGTCCGGAGGCGCCGGTAGGAGTCGAGCAGGCGCTGGCCGCTGAGGCGACCGGACTGGGCCGCCGCCAGCAGGGCCCGGTAGGCGGCCCGGCCGCCGGCCGCGGAGCCGAAGAGGACCAGGTCGGCCCCCGCCTCCACCGCCAGGACGGCCCTCTCTCCAAGGTCACCCTGCAGGGACTGCGCCTCCAGGTCGTCGGTGATCACCACCCCACCGAACCCCAGCTGCTGGCGGAGCAGCCCCTCGGCGACGTTTCGGGAGAACACGGCGGGCCGGGCGGCGTCCCAGACCGGGCACACGGCGTTCGCGAGCATCACCAGGTCGACACCGTGGTCGACCAGGCGACGGAAGGGCACCAGCTGGTCCTGCATGGCGGCCGGGGAGAGCTGGAGCTGCCCCAGCGTGTGGTCGGTGTCCAGCGCCAGAGAGCCGATGCCCGGGAAGTGCTTGGCGGTCGCCGCCACGTGGCGCCGCTGCAGACCGCCGGCGAAGGCGGTGGCAAGTGCCGCCACACGATCGGGTCCGCCGGTGAACCCGCGGCCCTGACGGGCCTCGAAGCCGCCGGGCGAGATGACGTCGGCGACCGGGGCCAGGTCGACGTTGACGTGGCTGGCCGAGAGCAGGGACGCCGTGGCGGCGCCCTCGCTGTCGGCCAGGGCCTCGCTGTCGATCTGGTTCGGGCTGCGAGGCGGCCCCGGCAGCCGCTTCACGGCGCCACCCTCCTGGTCGGTCGCGATCAGGAGCGGCGGATCGTCACCCTGGCGTGCCGCGTCCTGCAGGGACTGCATGGCCGCGGGCAGGTCGGGACTCACGTTGCCGGAGAAGAGGAGGACGCCGCCGATCTCCCCCTCCCGCGCCTGGCGAAGGAGCTCGGCATCCGGCTGGGTGCCGTCCATCCCCGCCATGACCAGCTGGCCGACCAGGAAGGCGAGCCTGATCTCGCCGGGGGGCGGCGGCGGCTCCGAGACGTCGGCGAGACCGCCGGGATAGCCGCCCGGACGGGCCGCCGACGACGTTGGCGCGAGCAGCGAGCCGGCGTTGACAACCGACGTCTCCAGCTGGCCCGGGGCGGCCTGGCCCGGAGGGAGGAGCCAGATCGGCAGGGAGCAGACGCAGAGCGAGAGCAGGCCGAGCAGCCTCCTCGCCGCCGTTCTCCGCTTCGGGTTCAAGACCTGTCCCACCACTTCAACCTCGAGGTTGACGACCTAGCATAGGCGGCCATGCCGGCTCATCTGCCGCTCCACATCCGGTCTCAGCGGGACGGGAACGTGGTGATCACGCCGGTCGACTTCCCGGAGCTGGCCCTCGACGGCGAATCGCTGGACTCCACGCGGGACGCAGTCGTGGAGAGGGTGGCCAGGAAGCTCAGGCGGATCTCGGTGACGCAGCGGAGCCCGCTGACGGTGCAACGGGAGGTGGAGCTCGACCGGGCGGAGATCGACATCACCATGGGAGAGAGGAAGGGCGGCCACCGCCTTCACCTCACCATCGGGCTGGTCGTCATCGGCCAGCAGGTCTCGGGCCGTTCCGTGTACCTGGCGCGGGCGCCTGTCGTGCCGGCCTTCGAGCTGGTCGTCCCGCGACGGGAGGAGGTGGCGACAGCCGCCGTCCCGGGCCTCACCGACATCCTGCGCCACTGGTCGCTGCCGGCGCTCTTCGCCGCCGACGAGGCTGGCGAGGTGCTCCTGGAGATCGTCGAGCTGCCCCTGCCTCCGCTGATCGAGCAACCCCAGGCGCAGGCCGCCGCGGACGACGACGACGTCCTGGAAGACTCCGGGATGGACCTGACGCGGAGCGCGTCCGAAGGCCGTCTCGGAGGCATCGACGGCCGCGACGAGCTGGTGGAACGGGTGCTCGACCTGCTGGCGTCGCCACAGCGCTCGAGCGTGATGCTGGTCGGGCCCCACGACGTGGGCAAGAGCGCCCTCGTCCAGGAGGTGGCGAGACGGCTCGCCGCGGGCCGGGTCCCCGGCGGCCTGACGGGCAGGAAGCTCTGGCGAATCTCGGCCAACGAGCTCATCGCCGGCAGCAGGTACACCGGCATGTGGCAGGAGCGCGCACGCCTGCTGGTCGCCCGCGCCCGCAGCGATCGCCCGGTCTTCGCCATGGGCGACCCGGTCGGAATCATCGACGCCGGGCGCTGGAGCGAGAGCGACAACAACCTGGGCCGCTTTCTGCGTCCTTCCATCGAAGACGGCACCCTCACCGTGATCTGCGAGTGCACAGCAGAGGAGTTCGGTGCGGCGCACCGCTCGGAGCCGAGCTTCATGGACGCCTTCCACCGGGTGGAGGTCCCCGAGCCGGCACCAGAGGCGGCGCACGAGATCGCGGCCGCCGCCGCCGGTGTCCTGGAGGCCAGAGACGGCCTCAGCTTCCGGCCGGACGCCGTCGCCGCGGCGCTGGAGCTGACCCGCCGGTTCGAGCCCTATCGAGGCCTCCCCGGCAAGGTCATCCGCCTGCTGGAGGAGACGGCCCGAGCCAGGATGCTGGCCGGCGAAGCCGAGGTGGTCCGGCTCGACGTGGTCGGCACCTTCGCCCGCCGCAGCGGACTGCCCCTGGCGATCCTGGCCGACGAGGTGCCGATGCGCATGGCGGAGGTGCGGGCACACTTCGAGGCTCGCGTCCTCGGGCAGCCGGAAGCCGTGGAGACCATGGTCGACCTGGTCGCCGTGGTCAAGGCGGCGCTGAACGATCCCGGCAAGCCCCTGGCCACGCTGTTCTTCATCGGTCCCACGGGCGTCGGCAAGACGGAGCTGGCCAGGGCCCTGGCCGAGTTCCTCTTCGGCAGCCGCGACCGGGTGGTGCGGCTGGACATGGGCGAGTACAGCTCGGCCGACGCGGTGCAGCGGCTGGTCGGTACGCCCTGGGGACGGCAGGGGGACGGAGAGCTGACCCGCCAGGTCCGCGAGCAGCCCTTCAGTGTGGTGCTGCTGGACGAGATCGAGAAAGCCCACTGGCTGGTCTTCGACGCGCTGCTGGCGATGCTCGGCGAGGGCAGGCTCACGGACGCCGGCGGCCGGACCACCGACTTCCGCAACGCGATCATCATCCTGACCTCTAACCTCGGAGCCACGCGCCAGGATGCCTCCGGGCTGGGCTTCCTGGCCGGCGACGCCGTGGAGGGGGAGGCCGAGCGGGTTCGCCGGCACTACATCGACGAGGCCGAAGGCTTCTTCCGCCCCGAGTTCTTCAACCGCCTCGACCGCGTGGTCGCCTTCCGGGCGCTGGACGAGGCCACGGTCAGGCGGATCGCTCGGCGGGAGCTCGGCAAGCTGCTGCTGCGGGAGGGTGTGGTCCGGCGCCGGCTGCTGGTGGAGATCGACGACGCGGTGGTCGAGGCGCTGGCCCGGCGCGGCTTCCACCCTCGGTACGGGGCCCGGCCGCTGCAGCGGGAGGTGGAGCGGGCGGTGATCCGGCCGCTGGCTCAGCTGCTCGTCGAGCAGCGGCCGGACCCGGGGGACCTGGTCCGCGTGCACCTGAAGGCGGACGAGGTCGCCGTGGAGATCCGGCCGGTGGAGCTCCCGGCCGCTCCGCCGGCCGCCCGGCGGCGGCGGGAGCAGCCGGAGGACACCTCCCTGGCCAGGGCTGTCGCCGAGGTGGAGGAGCTGGTCCAGCGGATCGACGCCGAGGAGGCCACGCCGGCCGTCCACCAGCTGCGGGCGGAGAAGTCCGGGCTGGTGGCGGAGACCCACGAGCCCGCCTTCTGGGACGAGCCGGATGCGGCGCGTACCACGCTCTCGCGGATCTACCAGGTGGAGCAGGTCCTGGATCGGCTGGACGCCGTTCGCCGGCGCGCCCACGGCCTGCTGGAGATGGGCCGGCACCTGCGCGCGAGCCGCGACCGCCCCCGGCTGCCCGAGCTGCGGCTGGCCGCCGACGAGATCGACGAGGCCCTGCTGCTCACGCGCGTCGAGCTGGCTGGGGCGGCCGCAGCGGGAGACGTCGCGGCCGCCGTGGTGCGCGTCACGCCGATCGGAGCGGACGCCGGGCGCTGGGCCGACGAGCTGCTCGGGATGTACGAGGCGTGGGCCGTCAGGACGGGGCGGGATGCCGTCGCCGGCAACGGGCCCGGCGGCCGCGTACTCACCATCTCCGGCCTCTCCAGCTATGACCTGCTGGCCCCGGAGGGCGGCCTCCACCGGCGGTTGGTGGCGGACGGAGGCTCGCCGCTGGCCCGGGTGAGCGTCGCCCGGGAGCAGACCGACGAGGAGGCGCTGGACGGCGCCGGCACCATCGTCCGCGTCTACGACAGCTCCAGGCACCGGGCGGTGCGCGACCCCCGCACCGGAGTCCGCGTCAAGGACCCGGACCGGGTGCTCCGCGAGGGCCGGATCGACGCCTTCCTCCTGGCCGGCCTGCGCCAGCGCTCATGAAGTCTCTCCCCCGCTTGTCGGTCCGCTTGTCGGGGAGCACCCGGCCATGCCGGGGGAGGGGTCCCGCGAAGTCGCGGGACGGGGCTCTTTGCAGCGCTTGACGCGCCGCGAGCTCTGACCTCAATCGACCACCGCGTGCCGCAGCCTGCGGTCCAGGGCCGTCTGGAAGATGTCGACGGTCATCGGTCCCTGCTGGGAGGCCGCCGCCGGAGCCGTGGCCCAGCGGCCGCCCAGGCCCTGCCAGCTCGTCCAGCCGGTGACCACCCAGCGCCGCCGGTAGAGGGCGTTGTCGGACCCGCGGACCAGCACCTCCAGCCGGTCGAGGCCCGGAGAGGCCACGGCCGGGGCAGCGCTGAGGACGCCGCCGCCGCCCTCCCAACCCTGCCACCGCGCCCCATCCCACCAGCCGTGGGTCAGGCTGCCGTCGGCCGCGCGCGCGAAGACGTCGGTCCGGCTGCTTCCCCAGGACACGGCTGCCGGACTCGAGCCCAGGTTGCCGCCGCGTGAGACCCAGCCATTCCAGACCCTTCCGTTCCACGACTGCTGCCAGAGGGCGCCGTCGTTGCCGCGCACGAAGAGGTCCAGGTGGTCCGGCGCCCAGGCGGCGACCGCCGGCGCGGAGGAGGTGACCATGCCGTCGCGGCGCGTCCACTGGCTCCAGAGCGCGCCGTCCCACGACCGCTGCCAGATGGCGCCGTCGGTGCCGGTGGCGAAGACGTCGAGATGGCCGGCCGCTCTGGCCACCACGGCCGGGTCCGCCGTGAGGATGCCTCCCAGAGACTCCCAGCCACTCCAGGCAAGCCCGTCCCACCAGCGGTGCCAGAGCGCGTTGTCGGTCCCGCGGACGAGGGCGTCCTCGCGTCCCGGGGCCCAGGAGGCGGCCGCCGGCGCGGACGTGGCCGTGCCGCCGAGGTCGTCCCAGGTACCGTCGAAGGGCCTCAGCGGCACGATGGCGTTCGAGGCCGGGGACGGCGGGCCCACGCTCTGGGCGTTACCCGCCGTCACCGTGAAGGTGTAGGTGGTCCCCGGCGTGAGCCCGCTGACCACCGCCGAGGTGGCGCCGCCACCCACCGTGGCGGTCACCTGGCCCGGCGAGGCGACGACCATGTACGAGGAGATGGGCGAGCCGCCGTCGGAGGCGGGCGGTTTCCATGAGACCCAGGCGCCGGCGATGCCGGCGGCCGCCGTTACCGCCAGCGGCGCCGAGGGCCCGTAGTTCTGCGGGTTGCCCGTCAGCCAGTAGTTGCCGGAGTCGAAGGCGCCCCAGGGGTCGGGAGTGCCGCCGCTCCAACCCCAGGGGTCGATCGCGGTCCACGGATTGGTGATGTAGAGCCCGAAGTGGAGGTGAGGCCCCGAGCTGTTGCCGGTGTTCCCGCTGACGCCGATCTGCTGGCCGCGGCCGACGCTCTGTCCAGGGTGGACCCAGATCTGCGAGAGGTGCGCGTACCGGGTGGTGAATCCGTTGCCGTGGTCGATCGTGATCGTCTCACCGAAGCCCGAGTTGTTGGCGTCGGCACCCGCGACGACTACCGTCCCTGGCGCGGCAGCCAACACCGGCTCGTACCTGAGTGCGAGGTCCCAGCCGTTGTGCCCGTCGTAGTAAAGGTAGTTGGTACCGCCGGGGGTGATCGCGTAGCCGGCAGGGAAGGTGGGATCGACCCCGTTGCCCTGGCTGGCGACCGTGCCGTCGAACTCGCACACCCGCCCGTCGCGCCGGTAGTCGGGATTGCAGTGGTCGAAGACGGCCGTCACCGCGTGCGGGTTCCAGTAGGGGCGGCTGAGGAACGGTCCCACCCCGCCCGCCGGCGGGGCGCCGGCACGCGGTTTCGGGCCGGTGAGCTGATCGCTCGGATGGCTGATCCGCTGGCCGGGGGGCGGCGGCGCGGGATTCTCCGGCGCGGTGGACGCGGACGCGGCCCCGGAGGCGACGGGTGGGCCGGCTTCCGCCAGGATCAGCGCCAGGCTTGCGGCAAAGAGCGCTCCAGCAGAGCGAGCGCGTCCCATGGGCAGCTCCAGGAGTCAGGAGTCGATGAATGCAGCGCGATCGGCTGCCCTGAACGAAACCCCCGGCGCCGAGCGCCAGGTGACTCTAGCCGCGGCTCGGCGGGCCGGTCAAACCGGGAAGCTGCGTCTCGATCGGTGCAGCCGCCGTCCCCGCCTGGGCGCGGGCCAGGAGCCGCTCGGCCAGGGCCCTCAGCGCCGCGTTGAGCTCGGCCGGCCGGATCACGGTGAAGGCGAGATCGAGCCCGGCCAGGTAGCGCGCGATCCAGTCCAACTCGTCGGCCCCGATGCGCAGGAGCACGCCCGCCGGCGTCTGCTCGAGCGTCCCCAGGGTGGGCGGTACCTGGCGCCGCGCCTCGCGCAGGCTGGTCTCCAGCAGGACCTCGGCGTTCCAGGGCCAGGGCAGGGTGGCGAGCATGTGCTGCACGTGGGAGGCAACGTCGAAGCCGGCCGGACGCTGAAAACCCTCCTTCGTGACCTCGCAGTCGAGCACCCGGTCCAGCCGGAACGTCCGCAGCTCGCCGCGCAGGTGGTCCCAGGCGACCAGGTACCAGGCGGCGCTCTGAAAGGCGACGCCGTAGGGGTCGATGAGCCGCTCGGTCACCCTGCCCCCCGAGGCGCGGTACCGGATCCTCGCCCGCAGCTGGTCGTCGGCGGCGGACCCGAGGGCCAGCACCGTCGCCACCTCGGCGCTCCCCCGTGGGACCTGCCCCGAGCCCAGGGCGACGCTCGACTGCGCCGCCCGCACGCGGCCGCGCAGCTGATCGGGGAGGACGCGGTCGAGCTTCGCCAGGGCCCCCTGCACGGCGCTTCCCTGCTGGAGCAGGCCCAGGCGCTGGGCGGCAAGCAGCCCGAGCACGACGGCCAGCGCCTCCTCGTTGCTGAACATCAGCGGCGGCAGCCGGAAGCCCGGTCGGAGCCGGTAGCCGCCGGCCGGCCCGCGTTCGCCCTCGACCGGTATGCCCATGTCCTGGAGGCCGGCGACGTAGCGGCGGACCGTACGCATATCCACCTGCAGTCGATCGGCGATCTCCCGGGCGCTCAGGCGCCGGTAGGCCTGCAGCAGCTCCAGCAGCGTGAGCAGCCGGCCGAACGACAGATCCATCTCCGCAGACTACTCGGACTATAGGGCGGGTACTGTCCTATTAGCCCCCTAGGCTGAGTCCATGGACATGAATCCAAACGTGATGATGGACCTTGCCCGAATGCGGCACGAAGAGCGGCTCGTCGCGGCGCAGAAGGCGCGCCTGGTGCGCAGCGCGGCACCGGAGGGGCATGCTCCGCTGGAGCCGCCTGCCGAGGTCCACTGGCGGCGGTGGGGCCGAATCTCGGCCCACTGAGCCGACCCCGCAACAGGCCGGCTCCGTCGCAGAATGAGACGGGGAGGAGTCCTGATGCGGATCCGCTCGGCCGAGGTGATCGTGACCAGCCCCGGCCGCAACTTCGTGACCCTGAAGCTCACCACCGACGAGGGCCTGACAGGACTTGGCGACGCGACCCTCAACGGACGGGAGCTGGCGGTGGCCGCGTACCTCCGCGAGCACGTGGCTCCGCTGCTGGTCGGCCGCGACGCTCACCGCATCGAGGACACCTGGCAGTTCCTGTACCGGGGCGGCTACTGGCGTCGGGGTCCGGTGACCATGGCGGCGATCGGGGCCGTGGACGTGGCCCTCTGGGACATCAAGGGCAAGGCGGCCGGGCTGCCCCTGTACCAGCTGCTGGGCGGCGCGGCCCGGGACGGAGCGCTCGCCTACGCGCACGCCACGGGCAGGGAGTTCGCAGAGCTGGTCGACTCCATCGATGCCCAGCTGGCGCTCGGCTACCGCGCGGTCCGCGTTCAGACCGGCGTGCCCGGCCTGGACACCGTCTACGGGATCGTCGGCAGCGCCGCCTCAGGGGTCTACGAGCCGGCGGCCGGCGGCGCCAGGCCAGCCGAGGAGAGCTGGGACACCGGACGCTACCTCCGGCACATCCCCCGCGTGCTGGAGCGGGTTCGCGGCCACGTCGGGCCCGATGTGCTCCTGCTGCACGACGTCCACCACCGGCTCAAGCCCATCGAGGCGGCCCGGCTCGGCAAGGCGGTGGAGCCTTGTGACCTCTTCTGGCTGGAGGACGTCACGCCGGCCGAAAACCAGGAGGCTCTGCGCCTGGTTCGAGCGCACACCACCACGCCGCTGGCCATCGGCGAGGTGTTCAACACCATCTGGGACTGCCACCAGATAATCCGCGAGCAGCTGGTCGACCACATCCGCACCTGCGTGGTCCACGCCGGCGGGATCAGCCATGTCCGGCGCATCTTCGCGCTGGCCGAGCTCTACCAGGTCAGGGCCGCGCCGCACGGCCCCACCGACATATCTCCGATCACGGTGGCCGCAAACCTCCACCTCGACCTGGCGGTCCCCAACTTCGGCATCCAGGAGCACATGCGCCATGAACCGCTGGTGGACGAGGTGTTCCCCCACGGCTACACCTTCTCCGCCGGCCACCTCCACCCCGGCGAGCTGCCCGGGCTGGGTGTCGAGCTGGACGAGGCGCTGGCGGCCCGACACCCCTACAAAGCCGCCTATCTGCCGGTCACCCGGCTCACCGACGGCAGCATGCACGACTGGTGATCCTCCTATGACGGATCCGATGCGCCTCGACCGCGCGCCACCGCGGCTTTCTCGCGCCACCCTGCCCGCGGGCCTGGCTGGAGAGGTCGGTCCGGCACCGGCGCCGGGCATCGTCCACCTGGGACTCGGCAACTTCGCCCGCGCCCACACCGCCGTGTACACCGCGGCGGCGCTGGCCGAGAAGCCCGGGCCGTGGGGCGTCGTGGGGGTCGCCCAGCGCTCGCATGCGATCGCCGATGCGCTGGTGGCGCAGGACCTGCTCTATTCGGTTCTCACGCTTGCCCCGGGCGCGGCCGAGACCGCGATCCCCGGCGTTCTCACCGACGTGCTGGTCGCCGCCGAGGAACCGGAGAGGCTTCTCCAGCACCTGGCGGCGCCGACCACCAGGATCGTCACCCTGACGGTCACCGAGAAGGGCTACAGCTACTCGCCGGCCAGCCTCGGCCTCGATTTCGACGATCCCCGGGTGCGCGCCGACCTGCTTGGGGGGCCACCTCGGACTGCGATCGCGCAGATCGTACGCGGGCTGCAGCGCCGCGCCGGCGGCCACGGCGCGGCGGTCACGGTCGTGTCCTGCGACAACCTCGCCGGCAACGGCGATCACACCAGACGCCTGGTCCACGAGTTCGTCGACGCCCTGCCCGCCGCCGAACGCGACGAGGTGGCCGGCTTTCTGGCCGCGGCCGTCAGCTTTCCCTCCACCATGGTCGACCGCATCGTGCCCGCGACCACGCCGGCACATCGGCAGCTGGCGGCCGCCAGGCTCGGGGTGACCGACGAGGTGCCGGTGCCCACGGAGCCCTTCAGCATGTGGGTGCTGCAGGACGATTTCGCCGGCGGCCGGCCGGCCTGGGAAGCGGGCGGCGCCATCTTCACCGACGACGTCCACGCATACGAGCTCCTCAAGCTCCGCCTGCTCAACGGCACCCACTCCCTCATCGCATACCTGGGGATGCTGGCCGGGCAGCGCTACATCGCAGACGCCGTTGCGATTCCCGCCATCGAGAGGGCCGCCCGGGCGCTGATCAGCGAGTACATGCCCACGCTCACTGTGCCCGGCGGCGTGGACCTCCCGCGCTACGTCGAGCAGCTGTTCGAACGCTTCGCTAACACGGCGATCGCGCACCCCACCACCCAGGTCGGGTCGGACGGCTCTCTCAAGCTGCCGGTACGCATCACCGATGCCGTACGGCATCACCTGGACCACGGCAAGGCTCCCCGCCTGCTCGCTCTCACGGTGGCCGCCTACATCGCGTGCCTGGCGATTCCCGGCGGCTACGACAGCGCCGCCCTTGGCACCGTGCGTGACCCTGCCGGCCCACGCCTCGCCGAGCTGGGCGCCCGCGCCGGCGACATTCGGCGGCTGGTCTCGGCGGTGTTCACCGAAGCCGCCATCTTTCCTCCCGAGCTCGCCGAACGGCCGGCGTTCACGGACGCAGTGGCGGAGTTCCTCGCCGCGCTGACCCGGCGAGGCGTCACCGCCGCCGTCGACCAGGCTCTGAGAGGGTGACGAGCGGCCGCGACCGCTCGATGGACACGAGGCGGCCTGGGGGCACGGTCCATCATCTGATCTGTGGAGGAATCCAGCTTCCGGCTCCGGGCCGCCCCGCCGACCCTGACAGCCGAGGGCTTACACCTGCGGACATTCAGCCGGTCTGATGCCGGACTGCTGGTCCGGGCTTCTGGAGATGCCGAGATCGTTCGCTGGACCTTCATCCCTCCCAACCTCGACGAGGCCGGCGCCATCGCCCTGGCGGAGCGCTGGCTGTCCCGAGCGGCGGATGGTCAGCTCCGCCAGTACGTGATCTCCGCCCAATCCTCCCAGCCGCCGG
The DNA here is from genome assembly GCA_030946725.1 of Candidatus Dormiibacterota bacterium. Lineage (GTDB taxonomy): Bacteria > Chloroflexota > Dormibacteria > Dormibacterales > Dormibacteraceae > Nephthysia. The sequence continues at coordinate 843 of JALYYF010000245.1, read as the reverse complement.
TGGGGATGGTGTCGTTGGTCCTCCAGGATCCCGACGACGCCCGGTTGGCCGACATCGCCTACTGGCTCCTGCCGGAAGGACGCGGGCGCGGCCTGGTCAGCGCCTCCGTCCGCCTCGTGTTGCAGTGGGCGATCGAGCAGAGCGAGGTCCGCCGCGTCGCCCTCTACACCAAGGAGGGGAACCAGCGCTCCGAGCGAGTGGCCCAGCGCGGCGGCTTCAGCTACACGGGCACCGTTCGGAGGCAGCGTGGCGAGCAGGTGCTCTGGGTCCGGAGGTGGCTGTTCGAGCCGGACCGGCACGGGCGAAGCGAGCGGGAGTGGCACCTGGCGCGTTTGCAAGGTGAAGTGCAAGGTGAACTGAAGGACAGGGGCCGGCCTTGACGACCCTGGGCATCGTGCTGGCGGTGGCCGCCGCGCTCTGTGTGCTGGCGGTGGTGGGGGTGGCCGTGGGGCTCATCTACATCATCAACCTGCCGGTGGGACCCTACCGGCGCCTGCCTAAGGCGGCGGCCGGCCTCGACGTCCCCGCGATCGGTAAGGCGCTCGAGGGGGCGGCGCAGATGACCGGCGGGCGGCTGCCACCCGACATCCAGCTCAAGGTCACCAAGATCAGCCGGCAGATCATCGAGCTGCTGCCCCGGACCCTGGGCTTCCCGCTCGGCTCGGAGGACCTCTACGTGATCGAGCGCACCGCGACGGACTACCTGCCCACGACCCTGCAGGCTTATCTGACGCTGCCCGAGGCGTACGCGACCACGCAGGCGGTCGAGGGTGGCAGGACGCCGCTTCAGCTGCTCAGAGAACAGCTCCAGCTGCTGGACGACCGGCTGGACGAGATCACGGA
>JALYYF010000125.1 GCA_030946725.1 Candidatus Dormiibacterota bacterium | reverse complement strand
CGGGCTCTAAGGCAGCTCGCGAAGCCCGTAAACGGTCCCGTCGCAGGTGAACTGCTGCGTCCCGTGGTTCTCGACCACCACGAACATCTGGGGTCCACAGACCGGCACCGACGTCAGCAAATGGTTGGTGTTCCCGAAGTTGTCGGTCTGCAGCGGGGCGAAGCCGTTGTTGGTGGTGGGACCGAAGAAGATCGTCCGCCTCACGCTGGCGTCCACGTTGGTTATCGAGACATTCACGCTGACCCGGTCGGCGCCCCTGACGTCGATCAGCTTGGAATCGATCCGGCCGGCGGGCGGAAGCGCGGTCGCATTGTCGATCAGGGTCTCGAAGATCACCGATGGCATGGCTTCCTCCTCAGGTCGTCACCGCAAAAGAGCGGCTCGTCGTCCGCGAGCGTAAGGCCTGGGGCCGCTGTCAGACCTTCCGGGCGCCCGGGAAGTAAGCTGCCGGGATGGTCGAGATCGGCTGCTCGGGGATCCAACCGGCGGAGGTGGTGGCCGTCGCCCGCCGCGGCGAACCTGTGCGTCTCACGCCGGAGGCCGGGGAGGCCATGCGGCGCAGCCGCGCCACCGTCGAAGAGCTGGCCACCGCCGAGGAGCCGGTCTACGGCATCTCGACCGGCTTCGGCGCGCTGGCCGCCACCAGGGTTCCGCCTCAGCGCCGCTCCCACCTGCAGCACGCACTGATCCGCTCACACGCGGCCGGGATGGGGCCGCCCGTCGAGGTCGAGATCGTGCGCGCCATGATGCTGCTGCGCGTGCGCACGCTGGCCAGGGGGTTCTCCGGGACCCGGCCCCTGGTCGCCGAGGCGCTGGTGGGCCTGCTCAACGCCGGCGTCACCCCGGTGGTGCCCACCCACGGCTCGCTGGGGGCCAGCGGGGACCTGGCGCCGCTCGCCCACGTCGGCCTCTGCCTGACCGGTGAGGGCGAGGCGACGGGTCCCGACGGCGCCCCCCTGAAGGGCTCGGCGGCGCTTACCAGGGCCGGCCTACAGCCGCTCCGGCTCGAGGTCAAGGAGGGGCTCTCGCTGATCAACGGCACCGACGGGATGCTGGGGATGCTGGTGCTGGCCTGCCACGACATCCGGGGCCTGCTGCAGGCCGCCGACGTGACCGCCGCCATGAGCGTGGAGGCGCTGTTGGGGACCGACCGCGTCTTCGCGCCCGAGCTCCAGGAGCTGCGCCCCCAGCCCGGGCAGGCCCGCAGCGCTGCCAACCTGGTGCGCCTGATGGCCGGTTCCGAGATCGTGGCCTCTCACCGCCACTCCAGCCACGCCGTCCAGGACTCCTACTCGATGCGCTGCAGCCCCCAGGTGGCCGGTGCCGCCCGGGACACGCTGGAATTCGCCGAGGCTGTCGCCGCGCGCGAACTGGCCTCCGCCGTGGACAACCCTGTGGTGCTGCCCGACGGCCGGGTGGAGTCGAACGGCAACTTCCACGGCGCGCCGCTCGGGTTCGCCTCGGACTTCCTCGCCGTGGCCGGCGCCGAGGTCGGCTCCATCTCCGAGCGCCGGGTCGACAGGCTGCTCGACCCTCACCGCTCCGCCGGCCTGCCCGCCTTCCTGGCGCCCGAGCCGGGGGTCAACTCCGGGCTGATGCTGGCTCAGTACACGGCCGCGGCGCTGGTGGCGCGCAACCGCATCCTGGCACAGCCGGCCAGCGTCGACTCGGTCCCGACCTCGGGGATGCAGGAGGACCACGTCTCCATGGGCTGGGGCGCCGGGCTCAAGCTCCGCGAGCTGCTCGACAACCTGGCGGCGGTGCTGGCGGTCGAGCTGCTCTGCGCCGGCCACGCGCTCGACCTGCGCGCGCCCCTGCGCCCCGCGCCGGCGACCGCAGCCGCGCGGGACCTCCTTCGGGAGCACGTCGCCGGCCCCGGTCCGGACCGGCCGCCGGCCCCGGACCTGGCCGCCGCAAAGGAGCTGGTCCGCTCGGGGGCGCTGGTGGAGCGGGTGGGCTCCGTGGTCGGCCACCTGCAATGACCCTCGTCGTCCGCAACGCGGGGCGGCTGGTCACCTGCGACCCGGAGCTCGGAGAAGGAGTCCTCGGAGTGATCGATAAGGGCGCGCTGGTCGCCGACGGAGCCAGGATCAGCTGGGTCGGGCGGGAGCGGGACCTCGGTGCTTCGCCTGGTGCACAGGAGCTGGACGCAGGCGGGTGCGCCGTCCTGCCCGGGCTTGTCGACTGCCACACCCACCTGCTCTTCGCGGGTGACCGGGCCCCGGAATTCGCGGCCCGGATGCGCGGGGAACCCTACCGGGCGGGCGGGATCATGAGCACGGTCGGCGCGACGCGGCAGGCTCCAGACGACGAGCTGACACGGCTCGGGCGCGCGCGGCTGGACCGCTTCCTTTCATTCGGCGTGACCACGGTGGAGGCCAAGACCGGCTACGGCCTGACCCCGGAGCAGGAGCTGCGGCTGCTCCGCCTGAGTGCGGCGCTCGGGCACCGGGTGGACGTCGTACCGACGCTGCTGGCCGCCCATGTGGTGCCACCGGAATTCGCCGAGGACCCTGACGCCTACGTGGAGCTGATGTGCCGGGAAGCCATCCCGGCTGCGGCCGGCGCGGCCGAGTTCTGCGACGCCTGGTGCGAGGAGAAAGGCGCCTTCAGCGCCGAGCAGGCTCGGAGCATCCTGGCGGCCGGCGCCGCCGCCGGCCTCGGGCTCAAGCTCCACGCCGAGCAGCTGAGCCGGAGCGGGGGCGCCGCACTGGCGGCTGAGCTGTGCGCCGTCTCGGCGGACCACCTGGAGCAGGCGACGGAGGAGGACGCCGCCCAGCTGGCGCGGGCCGGCACCGTCGGCGTGCTCACGCCGGGCGCCTCGATGACCACAGCGGCGCCCTGCGCGCCGGCGCGGCTGCTGATCGAGCGCGGCGTCCGGGTGGCCCTCTCGACGGACTTCAACCCGGGGACCTCGTACTCGGAGAACCTGCAGCTCCAGGTCGCGCTCGGCTGCGGCCTGCTCCGGATGACGGTCGAGGAGGCGCTGCTGGCGGTGACCCGCCACGCGGCGGCGGCGGTCGGCCGCGAGCAAACGTGCGGCCGGCTGGCGCCGGGCCTGGCCTGCGACCTGCTGGTGCTCGAGAGCCGCAGCGAGGCCGATCTGGCGTACCACTACGGCGTGAACCTGGCCAGGACGGTGGTGAAGGGAGGTGAGATGGCGGTATGGCAATGACCGGCGCCAGACCGGTGCGCGCCCCGCGTGGCAGCGAGCTCAGCTGCAAGGGCTGGCCGCAGGAGGCAGCGCTGCGGATGCTGATGAACAACCTGGATCCCGAGGTCGCCGAGCGTCCAGACGACCTGGTCGTCTACGGCGGGACCGGTAGAGCGGCTCGCAGCTGGGAGTGCTTCGACGCCATCGTGGACTCGCTCCGCTCGCTGGAGTCGGACGAGACGCTGCTGGTCCAGTCGGGCAAGCCGGTGGCGGTCTTCCGCACCCATTCGCTGGCCCCGCGGGTGCTGATCTCCAACAGCATGCTGGTGCCGAAGTGGGCCGACTGGGAGACCTTCCGGGAGCTGGAGGAGGCCGGCCTGACGATGTACGGCCAGATGACCGCCGGCTCCTGGATCTACATCGGCACCCAGGGCATCCTGCAGGGCACCTACGAGACGCTGGCAGAGCTGGCCCAGAGGCACTTCAGCGGCAGCCTGCGCGGCCGCGTCGTGCTGACCGCGGGCCTGGGCGGGATGGGAGGCGCCCAGCCCCTGGCGGTGACCATGAACGAGGGCGTGGCGCTGGTCGTCGAGGTCGACGAGGCGCGCATCCGGCGCCGGGTGGAGACCCG
>JALYYF010000124.1 GCA_030946725.1 Candidatus Dormiibacterota bacterium | reverse complement strand
CGGACGTCGGCTATCCGGCGCAGGTGCTGCTGCGGCTTCGCTTCGAGCTGGACCTCTACGTCAACCTGCGACCCGCCCGTCTCTACGACGACCGCCTCAGCCCGCTGCGCGACCCGGCCAGGCGCGGCATCGACCTGGTGATCGTGCGCGAGAACACCGAGGGTCTATACGTGGGCATGGGAGGGCGCTTCCGCCGCGGCACCGAGCACGAGGTCGCCGTCCAGGAGGACGTCAACACGCACCGCGGGGTCGGCCGAATCCTCGCCGAGGGCTTCCGGCTCGCCCGCCGCCGGCTCTGCATGGTGGACAAGTCGAACGCGATGAACCACGCCGGAGGGCTCTGGCAGGAGCGCTGGGCCGAGGCCCGCGCCGCCCGCCCCGACCTGGAGACGCGCCACCTCTACGTGGACGCCGCCGCCATGGAGCTGGTCCGCGACCCCACCCAGTTCGAGGTGATCGTCACCGGCAACCTCTTCGGCGACATCCTGAGCGACCTGACCGCGGCGCTGATCGGCGGCATGGGCCTCGCCCCCTCGGCCAACGTGAACCCGAAGACCGGCCGCGGCCTCTTCGAGCCCGTCCACGGCAGCGCCCCCAACATCGCCGGGAAGGGGCTGGTGAACCCGCTGGGAGCCATACTGACCGCCGGTATGATGGTCGAGCACCTCGGTGACGGGGATGCCGCGAAGAGGATCGAGTCTGCGGTGATAGGCGCCATAAGGTCAGGAGAATGCACCCGCGACGTTGGCGGGTCCCTGTCAACGCGGGAGGCTGCCGACGCCGTCATACGGAGGCTGAGGGACTAGCCGATGGCCGAGACCGCGATGACCATGACCGAGAAGATCCTCGCCCGCGCCAGCGGGCGGGACGCAGTGAAGCCCGGCGACCTGCTGCTGGCCAGGGTCGACTTCGCGATGGGGCACGACCTCACCATCCCGCCCGCCGGCCGGATCATGCGCGAGCAGATGGGGGCCGAGCGGATCTGGGACCCCGAGCGCGTGGCCGTGGTCCAGGATCACTTCCAGCCGGCCAAGGACGCGGCCAGCGCCACTCTGGGACGACTGACGCGCGAGTTCGCGCGCGATATGGGGATCACCTGGTACTTCGAGGTCGGCCAGGGCGGCATCTGCCACACCGTGCTGCCGGAGCGGGGACTCGTGCTGCCGGGCGAGCTGGTGGTCGGTGCGGACTCGCACTCCTGCACCTATGGCGCCCTCAACAACTTCGCGACCGGCATCGGATCGACCGACCTGGCCTGCGTGATGGCCCTCGGCGAGCTCTGGTTCCGGGTGCCGGAGACGCTGAAGTTCGAGTACCGCAACCAGCTTTCCGAGTGGGTCGAGGCCAAGGACCTGATCCTGCACGTGATCGGCCGCATCGGTGTCGACGGTGCCCGCTCAAAGGCCATGGAGCACGTCGGTGAAGCGCTGGACAGCATCGATATGGAGGGCCGGCTCACGATGACCAACATGGCCATCGAAGCGGGCGCCAAGAACGGGATCATGGGCTATGACCGGGTGACCGAGGAGTACCTGCAGGGGCGCGCCAAGCGGCCCTACACCCCGGTCGCCTCGGATCCCGGCGCGGTCTACGAGAAGGCGTACGAGATCGACGCCGAGCAGGTGCCCATCACGCTCGCCAAGCCGATGTCGCCTGACAACACGGCCTCCCTGGAGGAGGTCGCTGGCACGCGCCTGGACCAGGTCTTCATCGGCTCCTGCACCAACTCGCGCATCACGGACCTGCGAAAGGCGGCCCGGGTGCTGGAGGGCCGCCATGTCGCCCCGTGGCTCCGGCTGATCATCACCCCCTCCTCGCACGAGGTGGCGAAGATGGCCGAGCGGGAGGGCTTGATCGGGATCTTCCTGGAGGCGGGTGCCGCCTGGACCATCGAGACCTGCGGAGCCTGCCTGGGCGGGCACATGGGCGTGCTCGGCGCGGGGGAGGTCTGCCTCTCGACCACCAACCGCAACTTCCCAGGCCGGATGGGCGACCCCAAGGCGCTCGTGTACCTGTCCAACCCCGTGGTGGCCGCGGCCAGCGCTGTCGCGGGCGAGATCGTCCATCCCAAAGAGGTGCTCAGGGAGCCGGTCCCCGCATGAGCTCCGCGACGGTCTTCCGGGGCCGAGCCTGGAAGTTCGGCAACAACGTCGACACAGACCAGATCATCCCGGCCAAGTACGCGATCTACTCACTGGACGAGAAGAAGCTCGGCGAGCACGCGCTGGAGGGCGTGCCCGACAACGAGGGCTGGGCGCAGAAGGTGTCGCCGGGCGACATAGTGGTCGGCGGTTCGAACTTCGGCTGCGGATCCTCACGCGAGATCGCGCCCATCGCCATCCGGGGCGCCGGCATCTCCTGCGTGATCGCCGACTCCTACGCCCGCATCTTCTTCCGCAATGCGATCAACCTCGGCTACCCGATCCTGCAGTCGCCTCAGGGGGCGGAGGCGATCGAACAAGGCGACGAGCTCGAGGTGGACCTCGAAGAGGGCGTCATCCGCAACTTCACGCAGGGCGACGAGTACCGCGCGGAGCCCTTTCCGCAGTTCATGACCGACCTCATGAGAATGGGAGGCCTGGTGCCCTGGGTGCGCAAGCGCCTGCAGGAGTCCGGCGCGGGGGCGGGTGGACAGCGGTAGGCCGGTCGACCTCCAGGAGCCGCTGGAGGA
>JALYYF010000106.1 GCA_030946725.1 Candidatus Dormiibacterota bacterium | reverse complement strand
CCTGCAAGCGGCGCTGTGGGCGGCCGAGCAACGACCCGCCACCCCTCAGACCGTGGAGGCGCTGGGCGCCGGTTGGGTCGCCGAGGAGGCCCTCGCCATCGGCACCTACGCCGCCCTGGCGCGATCTAGGCCCGCCGAATTCCTCGATGCGCTGAGCCTCGCGGTGACGCATTCCGGTGACAGCGACTCCACCGGTTCGATCTGCGGCAACATCCTCGGGGCGCTCCACGGCGAGACCGCCCTTCCTCCGCAGCTGACGTTTGAAGTTGAAGGAAGGGGCACCATCCTCCAGCTGGCGGATGACTTCGTCTGGGAGTTCACCACTCCCGGCTTTCTGCACGGCGAAGACGGCCCGGACACGCGCTGGACGGCCCGTTACCCCGGCTGAGGGCCGGCGGCAGCGGGGCCGGGGAGGCGGCGCTCCGGGGAGGTGGGCCTGGCGGCGACCCCTAGCGGAGTGCCTAGCCGCTGAGAGGCCGGTCCCAACCGGCCGTCAAAGGCAGCTCGCCTGCCTTCTGCAGCCCGCTCTGATCCGCGATCCACGCCAGGAGTCGTTCGATCGTCGCAGCCAGGTCCTGGTGGCTGTTGTCGATGACGTTCACCCGCCAGCGAGGATCGCCACGCTGCCAGCGGTTCCATGTCTCCCAGCGAAGCCCGGGGGCACCACCTGCGACAAGAACGGACTGGTCGTGTTGGGAATCTACCGCGTGCAACCGCATCCAGGTAGACCAGCGCAGCAGGTCCGACTCGCGGATATCGTTCTGCCAACCCCGCGATCTCACCCGCTGGATTCGGATCGAATCTCGGCAATCGAGCAGGCAGGGCGCGATGCCGGCGAATTCCGTGGCGATCGGGCAGGCCAGCAACTCGCCGAGAGGAGACTGGCCTGCGTACAGCACATCGGCACGCCCGTCCTCGCGCCTGATCTCCGCAAGGCGGTTTTGCAACCGGCGCTGCCGCTCCGCCTTGCTCATTGCCGGTCGTGGCCGGTCAGCGTCGACCAGGGTCAGGTACGGCTGGGTTCCGCTCAGCGCTCGCAGAAGGCTCGACTTCCCGGACGCGAGGGAGCCGAACATGAAGAAGAGCATTCCCGGCGCCGGCACCACCGCTCCCAAACCGCGCCCCGCTAGCGGCCGGATAGGTTGCCGTACTGGAGGGTCCCCGGGCGCTCGAGCAGCAGCGTGTAGGCGGTGGCCTCGGCCACCGGACGATGCCTCTGGCCCCTGGGGACCACGAAGAGGTCACCGGGTGAGAGGGTGACCGCCCGCTCGTCCTCCAGCTCGATCCGGAAGCTGCCCTGCCAGCACACGAAGAGCTCGTCCTCGTCGTGCTGGTGCCAGGGGAACTCGCCCTCCAGGCGGGCGACGCGCAGGACGGCGTCGTTGACGGTGGCCAGGTCCCTCGGATGCCACGGCTGCCGCAGCTCGGCCGCCGCCTGTGTGATGGAGCGCGGCTCCGGCGTGGCCCGGCCGCCGCCGCCAACCATGCGAACGATCTCGACCTGGTCGCCGTCCTGCAGGGTGCAGATGGCGTAGCCGTCACGCTGCAGGATCACGCCGTTCACCTCGACGGCGATGCCTCGAGGGTCGACTCCCAGAGTGCCGACGTAGTCGAGCAGCGGTGTCGGCCCCACCAGCTCGACCGGCTTGCCGTTGACCTGCAGGGCGATCACTTCTCTTTGAAGTATCCGATGGCGGCGAACCCGGCGGCCCCCGCCTCCTGGCAGGCCCTGGCCCTCTCGGCGTCGACACCTCCGATGGCCAGCACGGGGATTTCCACCGCGGCCGCGACCTCTCGCAGTGCTGCCAGCCCCGTTGCCGGCCGTCCGGGGTGGGAGGTGGTCGGGAACACCGGCCCGAAGAGCAGGTAGTCGGCGCCCTCTTGCGCGGCGCGGCGGGCTGCCTCCGCGGAATGCACGGAGCGGCCGAGCAGCCGCCGGTCGCCGAGCAGCGCCCGCGCCGCCGCCAGCGGAAGGTCGTCCTCCGGCAGGTGGACGCCGGCCGCGCCGCAGGCCAGCGCCACGTCGACCCGCGAGTTGACCAGGACGGGCAGCGGGGAGGCCCCGACCAGCCGCGACGCCTCGGCCTCCAGGTGCCGGATCGTCGCGCCGGGGTCGCGGACCTGGAGCACGGTCGCTCCACGGGTGGCGGCGGCCAGGCCGGCGGCCGCGTCTGTCACCACGGCCATTGCCGCGGGAAGGACGAGCCGGCGCGCCGACGCTAGCTGCGCGGCGAGACTCCGGTGGTGGGCGAGCTGGCCGAGGCGTAGGGAAGCTGCGGGATGCGGCCGGCAAGGAAGCCCTTGCGCCCGCCCTCGACGCCCTGGCGGATGGCCTCGGCCATCAGCGGCGGATCCTTGGCCAGCGCCACGGCGGTGTTGACCAGTACGGCGTCCGCGCCCAGCTCCATGGCCAGGGCGGCGTCGCTGGGCGAGCCGATCCCGGCGTCGACCACGACGGGCACTCCGGCCTTCTCGATGATCAGCTCGATCTGCTTCTGCGTGACCAGTCCCTGCCCCGAGCCGATCGGCGACCCCAGGGGCATCACGGTCGCGCATCCGACGTCCTCGAGCCGCCGGGCCAGGACGGGATCGGCGTTGATGTAGGGCAGCACCGTGAATCCCTCGGCGACCAGGATCTCGGCCGCCTTGAGCGTCTCGATGGGGTCAGGGAGCAGGTAGCGGGGATCCGGGATGACCTCCAGCTTCACCCAGTCCGAGAGGCCCATGGAGCGGGCGAGGCGAGCGATCCGGACCGCCTCCTCGGCCGTCTGGCAGCCTGCCGTGTTGGGCAGGATGCGGTAGCGCTGCCAGTCGATCACGTCCAGGATCGTCTTCTTGGCGGGGTCGTCGAGATCGAGGCGGCGGAGCGCGACGGTCACCAGCTCGCACCCCGAAGCCTCCAGCGCGCCGAGCATGTCCTCGTCGCTGCGGTACTTGCCGGTGCCCAGGAAGAGGCGAGAGCGCAGCTCCACGCCGGCCACCACGAGTCTGTCTACGGTGAGTGTCGTAGCCACTCCGATACAGGTTACCGGCCGAGTGGACGCCTGTTCGGTACGCCGGGCCGCCGCGGGTACGCGTCCGGAGTCGGCGACTGCTTGGTCACCACGAGCACCGTCCCCCGCCGGCGGGCGGCGCTGGGGGCAGGGTGGGACGCCGCCGCCCCTCCGCCGAGCGTGGCGGCCACCGATGTAAGGTTCTCCAGGTCGGCTTCCTCGTCGCCGGTCCGCATGGCGAGCAGGCTGCCACCGATCTTCAGGAGGGGCAGGCAGAGCTCGAGCACGACCGCGGGGGACGCCAGGGCGCGGCAGACTGCGACGTCGAAAGAGTCACGGTGGGCTCCGCGGGCGGCCGCCTCGGCCCGTTCGGCGAGGACCCCGACGTCCAGGCCCAGCCGCGCCGCCGCGTGGGTGAGGAAGGCGGCCTTCCGGCGGTCGGCCTCGACCAGGGTGACGCTCAGCCCGGGCAGCGCCAGCTTGAGCGGAAGGCCAGGCATCCCTCCGCCCGAGCCGACGTCGACCAGCCTGAGGTCTCGCCGCGGCGCTCCGAGGTGTGGCGGCAGGTCCCCGATGTAGGGCAGGAGCACGAGGCTGTCCTCGATCAGGGGCTCGGCGGCACCGCTGACCAGCCCGGGCCAGCTCTTCAGGAGGCGCGCGTACTCGGCGTAGCGAGGCTCTGCGGCCGCCAGTTCGGAGAAGTCCCGCGGCCCGCGGGCCCGCGTGACCCTAGAATTCTCTTCGATGCCGATATATGAGTATCGCTGTGACGCCTGCAAGGGGAGCTTCGAGGTGCTGACCTCGTTCTCGGAGCGCGATCGCGGCCAGGTCTGCCCGAGCTGTGAATCCACCCGGACACGGGTCCAGGTCTCCAGTTTCGCGGCGATCGGGGCCGGGAGCGGGCTTTCGCCACTTCCGATGGCCTCCTCCGGCGGCGGCTGCTGCGGCGGCTCCTGCGGCTGCGGGTCTCCGAACTAGCGCCCGCGTCGCCGGCTAGCTGATGCTGCTCCCGGTCACGTACCGGGTGAACGGCCGCGGCCACATGGAGGTGGGCGGCTGTGATCTCGTCGAGCTCGCCGGCTTCCACGGCACGCCCCTCTACGTCTACGACGAGGAGACGGTCCGCCTCCGCTCCCGAGAGTTCCGGGAGGCCCTGGGCTCGCGCGGCGAGGTGCTCTACTCCGCCAAGGCCTTCTCCAGCCCCGGCTTCCTGCGGGTGGTCGCCTCCGAAGGGCTCGGCGTCGACGTCGTCTCCGAGGGCGAGCTTCACCTGGCGCTGGCGGCCGGATTCGCCGGCGAGCAGATCCACTTCCTGGGGAACAACAAGAGCCGGCAGGACCTGGCAGCCGCCTGCGCCGCCGGTACCACGCTGGTCATCGACGGATTCCACGAGTTCGAGCTGCTGCGGCAGGTGCTGCCTGCCGGGGCGCGGATGCGATGCGAACTCCGGCTCTCGCCCGGGGTGATGCCGCAGACCCACCAGTACATCGCCACCGGGCAGCTGGACTCCAAGTTCGGGTTCTCGATCGAGTCCGGCGCCGCGCGGGTGGCGGTCGAGCAGGCGCTGGCCCACGAGGGTGTCGAGCTGATCGGACTGCACTCGCACATCGGCTCCCAGCTCTTCGACCTGCGCGGCCACGTGGCCGCGATGGAGATCATGCTCAACTTCCTGGCCGAGCTCCAGCTGAACCTCGGCTACCAGCCGGGGCGCCTCGGCGCCGGCGGCGGCCTGGGCATCGCCTACACCCGGGACGACGATCCGCCGACGCCGCGCGAGTTCGTGTCCACGCTGCTCGGCGCGATCGACGAGGGGGTCGCCAGGCGCGGCCTGCAGATGCCGCTGCTCGTGATCGAGCCGGGCCGCGCGATCGCCGGGCCGGCCGGCGTGGCGCTCTACACGGTCGGCTCGACCAAGGACATTCCGGGGGTGCGCCGCTACGTCGCGGTCGATGGGGGCATGGGCGACAACATCCGCCCCAAGCTCTACGGCGCCCGCTACGAGGTGCTCCTGGCCCGCGACCCGGAGGGGGCGGCGGCGCCGCCGGTCACCGTGGCCGGCAAGTACTGCGAATCGACCGACATCCTGGCCAGCGACGTGGCGCTGCCTCCGGTTCAGGCCGGCGACGTGCTCTGCGTGCCGGCTGCCGGCGCCTACTGCCTGGCCATGGCCAGCAACTACAACGGGATGCCGCGGCCGGAGGTGGTCATGGTCCGCGAGGGGGCGGCCCGCCTGCTCCGGCGCCGGGAGACGCTGGAAGACCTGATGGCCGCCGAGGTGCTGTAGG
>JALYYF010000102.1 GCA_030946725.1 Candidatus Dormiibacterota bacterium | reverse complement strand
GCAGCCTGGAGGCCTACTACCAGGAGGCTGGTCGAGCCGGCCGCGACGGCGAACCCGCCGAGTGCCTGCTGCTCTGGTCGCCGGCGGACCGCGACCTGCAGTCGTTCTTCATCGAGCAGGCCTTTCCGGACGGCGACTCGGAGTTGAAGCAGAACGCCTACGCGAGGCTCGGCCAGATGCTGTCCTATGCCCAGCACCGCGGCTGCCGCCACGCTCGCATCACCGACTACTTCGGACAGGAGGGCGCACCCCGCCGCTGCCAGGCCTGCGACAACTGCCTGGACCTCGATCGACCGCCGGAGGAGCAGGTCCCGCTGGCGCAGCTGCGGCTGGCACTGTCCGCGGCGGCACGCTTCAACGGCCGCATCGGAGCGGCCAACCTGGCGGCGGTCCTGGGAGGCAGGCAGACCGCGTGGGTGCGCCGGCAGCCCTGGGTGCTGGAGCTCTCCCACTTCGGCGCCATGCCCTGGCCGGAAGACCGCCTGCGGCTCCTGATCAGCGAGATGGTGGAGGCGGGCCTGATGCGGCAGACGCCGGGTGAGTACCCCGTGCTCCAGCTCACGGCCTCAGGGGCGCGAGCCGCTCGCGGCCAGATGGACGTCTCGCTCTCGCTGCCGGCACCCGCCATGGCCGCGACTAGACGGCCGCCCGCGCCCGCCAACGGAGCCAACTCTCCCCATCCCGCGCTGGTTGAAGGCCTCAAGCGCTGGCGCCTGGAGCGAGCCCGCGAGGACGGCGTCCCACCCTATGTGGTGTTTCACGACCGCACCTTGCTGGAGATCGCCGGCCGGGCCCCGGAGACGCTCGAGGCCCTGGGTGAGGTGCCCGGAGTGGGGCCCGCCAAGCTCGACCGCTACGGGCAGAGGGTGCTGGAGCTGGTAAAAGAGCTTCGATGATCCGTGTTCAGGACCTGGCGGTGGAGGTCGCCGGCCGCCGTCTGGTCGAAGGCGCGAGCTTCCTGCTCCAGCCCGGGGACAAGGCGGGACTCGTCGGCGTCAACGGCGCCGGCAAGACCAGCCTGCTGCAGGTGCTGGCCGGCGAGGGCGACGCCGTCCAGGGGCAGGTGAGCCGGCGGGGCAGCCTGGCCTACATGCCCCAGGACCCGCGGCCCTCTCAGCAGGGTGACGTCACCGCGCTCGGCTACGTTCTCTCGGGCCGGGGCCTGGACAGGGCCGCGGCACGCCTCGAGAGGCTGCGCCTCGAACTGGAGAGCGACCCCAGCGAGAAGAACGTGGTCAGGTACGCGGAGGCCGAGGAGGGCTTTCGGGCCCAGGGCGGCTACGCGGCCGACGCCGAGGTGCGCCGGATCGCTGCCGGTCTCGGCCTGAAGCCGGAGCGGGTCGACGCGCCCCTCGAGGCGCTGTCGGGAGGCGAGCGGCGGCGGGTGGAGATGGCGCGCGTGCTCTTCAGCCGCAGCGACCTGCTGCTTCTCGACGAGCCCACCAACCACCTGGACCTGGAAGCCAAGCGCTGGCTGATGGACTTCCTCCGGGGCCACCGCGGCACGGTTCTGGTCGTCAGTCACGACCTGGACCTGCTGGACTCGGCGATCACGCGCGTCCTCCACCTCGACGCCGGAAAGCTGGCCGAGTACCGCGGGACCTACAGCCAGTACCGAAAGGCGCGGTCGGCCGAGGACCAGAGGCTGGAGCGGACCGCCTCCCGCCAGCAGGCGGAGATCACCCGCCTCAAGACGCTGGCCGACGTGATGAGGACGCAGACCGCCAAGCGGGCCCGAACCGCGCACGCGCTGGACAAGCGCATCGAGAGGCTGCGGGCGGTCCAGGCCACGCCGCGCAGCCGCGAGCGGAAGGTCAAGATACGGTTCCCCGAGCCGCCGCACATGGGCAGGGTGGCGCTGCGGGCCGAGGGTCTGGGCAAGGGCTACGACGGACCGCCGGTCTTCCGGAAGGTCTCCTTCGAGGTCGAACGTGGCGAACGCCTTCTGGTGATGGGCTTCAACGGAGCCGGGAAAACCAGCCTGCTCCGCTTGCTGGCCGGAGAGATCTCGGCGGACGAGGGAATCTTCAGCTTCGGCCACGGAGTCCAGCCCGGGTACTACGCCCAGGAGCATGAGGGCCTGGTCCGCGGCCGCGACGTCCTGAGCCACATGCGCGAGCTCTCGGAGGCTCCCGAGCCTCAGTTGCGCGCGCTGCTGGGGATGTTCGGTCTGACCGGCAAGAAGGCCATGCAGGACGTCGCCACCCTGTCCGGAGGGGAGAAGACGCGCCTGGCGCTGGCCATGCTGGTGGCCGGGCGCCACAATCTCCTGCTCCTGGACGAGCCGACGAACAACCTGGACCCGCCCTCGCGGTCGGCGGTGGCCCAGGCCCTGGCGCAGTGGCCGGGTTCCATGATCGTGGTCAGCCACGACGCCGACTTCGTGGCCGCCCTCCACCC
>JALYYF010000083.1 GCA_030946725.1 Candidatus Dormiibacterota bacterium | reverse complement strand
GCGGCCGTCTCGGAGATCCGCCCGGCAGCACGATTCCGCTCTCATAGGCGAACACCACCGCCTGGACCCGGTCGCGGAGGTCGAGCTTGGAGAGAACGCTCCCGACGTGAGCCTTGACCGTGGCCGTCGTGACGAACAGCCTCTCCGCTATCTCCTGATTGGACAGGCCGGCTGCCACGAGTTGCAGCACCTCATGCTCTCGGCCGCTGAGGCTGGCCAGCGAGGGCGAGGCTGCCGGCGGCCGTGGCGAACGGGCCACGAACTCCTCGATCAGGCGGCGGGTGATGGATGGGGCGAGCAGAGCGTCTCCTCCGGCCACCAGGCGCACGCCATCCACCAGCTGGTCCGGCGGCGCGGTCTTGAGCAGGAAGCCGCTGGCGCCGGCGCGCAGGGCGGCATAGACGTACTCGTCGGCGTCGAAAGTGGTCAGGATCAGCACGCGAGGCGCGCCGCCCGGGGACGCGATCAGCCGCCGTGTGGCCTCGATCCCGTCCAGCCGGGGCATCCGGATGTCCATCACCACCACGGAGGGGAGCAGGCGACGCGCCAGGTCCAACGCCTCCAGGCCATCGCCGGCTTCCGCCACCACCTCGAAGTCCTGTTCGTTCTCGAGTATCATGCGCAGCCCCGAACGCATCATCTGCTGATCGTCCGCGAGCACGATGCGGACTGTCATGGTCCGACGGGAAGGCGGACGCGCACGGCGAAGCCGCCGTCCGCGGTCGTTGCGGCCTCCAGCCGGCCTCGGTAGAGCTGCACCCGCTCGCGCATCCCGATCAGCCCGTGGCCGCCGCCCTTCGCACCGTCGAGGGGAGGGCCCGGGTCGAGCACCTCGACCTGCAGCTCTCCAGGCAGGCGCCGGAGCAGAACGCGCGCCCGCTGCGCGCGTGAGTGCTTGAGCGCGTTGGTCAACGCCTCCTGGATGATCCGGTATGCGGCGAGATCGACGCCAGGCGGGAGTTCGGCCAGCAGCGACCCGGAGGGCGGGTCGACCTCGGTATCGACCACCAGCCCGGCGGTCCTCATCTGCTCCAGGAGGCCGTCCAGATGACGCAGGCTGGGCTGTGGCGCCAGCGGCTCCGCCTCGTCGCGTTCCCGCAGCACGCCGACCATGCGCCGCATCTCGGCCAGCGCCTCGCGACCGGTCGATTCGATCGCCGCCAGCGCTTCGCCGGCCTGGTCCGGCCGGCGGTTCATGACGCGAAGCGCGGCCGCCGCCTGCACGGTCATGACGCCGACGCTGTGCGCCACCACATCGTGGAGCTCGCGTGCTATGCGGGCGCGCTCCTCTGCGAGCGCGGCGCGCGCCTGTTGCTCCAGGTCCTCCACGCGCCGCTGCCGGCCGCGCACAGCAAGACCGAGTGCGAACGGCACGGCCAGCAGAATGCCCACGAAGAGCAGGTCGTCCGCGCGTCCGTTGACCAGCAGAACCAGCAGCGCTGCGCACCCTGCGGTGGCCACGACGAGACGGCGGCGCTCGGCGTGCAGGGCGAGGCTGTACATCGCCACGCTGAGGGGCAGGATCGGGGCAATCGTGTTCCTCTCCGAACCGCCGGCCAGCGCCTGCACCTTGACCGCGGCTACCACGAGCACGGCGACCGAGGCGGGGTAGCGGCGCCTGAGGACCAGTGGCAAGGTGAGGAGAGGCGCGGTCAGGGCGTCGGGCAGCCGGGCCGCACGCTCCACCGGTCCGAGGAGCGCCTCCCCCAGGACGAGGACGCAGAGGCCGACGGCGAGCGCGGCGTCGGCTGCCAGGGGATGGGTGCGGATGATCCGCAGCACGGTCTGAATCTAGCCTGCCTGAGGGCGCCGTGAATCACCCTCAGGTCGAATCGTGCCGGTTGGAGAATTCGACTCGGGTCGAATCGAGACCTCTACCGCCGGGCGATGCCGTCGCGGCGTTAGGCGGCGATGCTCGGTGCATGAGTAACTCACCACATCCTTCGAGATCGCGTCGTCTCCTTGCGGCCGGCATCTACCTCCTCGTCGCCGTCGTCACGTTCACGGGCCTGTTCATGGTCGGGCCGGCGATGAACGGCAGCGGCAGCCAGGCGCTGCCAGACGCCGCCGCCCACCTTTCCGCGCTTCGCTTGTCGACCGTGCACGACGAGCTGTACGCCGTCGCCGTTGCGCTCGTCTGTCTGGTGGCGGTCACGCTGCCCCGGGGCCGCGGGTTTGCGCTCACCTTCGTCGGCGCGGCCATCGCCGTCTCGGCGAACCTGTTCCACGGAGCCGTGGTGCCGATCCAGCTGATCCAGGCCGACATGGCGCAGCCGGGGCTCGACCCCGCCCAGATGGTGGCGCTCTACGACCGGATCGACAACGACCAGTGGATCGGCGCGTCGCTCGTGCCTCTCATGCTTCTCTTTCCGATCGGAATGATCACGACTGCGCTCGGTCTGTGGCGGGCGCGGCTGATCCCGCTGTGGGCTCTTGGGCCGGCAGTCCTGGCCACGCTGGCCGAGTTCCTCCACGTGCCCCACGCGGAGATGCTGATCCCGCTGCTCACTCCCATCACCAGCGTTCTGATCGCCGGCGCCCTCGTCCTCCGCAGGGACGGAGAGCAGCAGCACGAGGTCGAACACAGGGGGCAGCCGATGCCGGCGGATGCGAGGAGCTGAACCCACCTATCGACTCTCAGCGACATGAGCCCTTCAAGCGCTCCCGGTGAGCTTGGTTAGGTCCTCCCCCGATGTGCGGGGGGAGGTTGGAGGGGGGGCCTTCCCTCCAGGAATCATGAAACCGTTTGGATCGCCGGAGGGGCGGGACGGGCTTTCACGTGCTGCATTCGGGGGGCCGCAGACGACGCTCTGCGTAGGTTCCAGCTCGCACAGCCCCCACCTACCTCCCCCCGCACTGCGTGGGGAGGGCTATTTGTCGAAGTGCCCTAGCCGGTCGGGGGCGGCGCTGAGGGGTCGTGCTTCCAGAGGCCGAACTCGTTGCCCTGGGGGTCCTTGCAGGTTGCGAACCAGCCCATCCCGGGCACCGGCCTCG
>JALYYF010000034.1 GCA_030946725.1 Candidatus Dormiibacterota bacterium | reverse complement strand
GCGGACGATCACCACGTGGGGCCCGTCAGGCTCGCGGTAGGTGCGATCTCGAAGCGGTAGGTCGAGGTCGGAGAGGAGAAAGACCACGTCTCGGCTTGGGGGCCACCATAACAAAGCGTGTCGGGGGAACCGATCGGTGCGGTAGGAAGCAGAGCCCAGCCCGCGCAGTCAGGACCCCTCCCCAGCCTCCCCGCAAGGAGGAGGGAAGAGGCTCCTCGAGTCGCGCGTCCCCGGAGCCGTGAGGCGCGCGTCCTTCAAGGCACACGCGCCGCCTGAGCGTGTGGATAGTCTTGGGGCGTGCCTGTTCTCGGTGCCCACATCGACTCCCGGGGAGGTCTGCACAACGCTTTTCCCCGGGCGGAGGAGATGGGCGCCAAGGCCATCCAGGTCCACCCCACGCCGCCCAACTACTGGGGATCCCCCAAGCTGGACGACGAGCGGATCGCCCGCTTCAAGGCGGCCGCGGACGAAGCCGGACACCCGCCGTTCTTCTTCCACGCCGTCTACCTGATCAACCTAGCCGGCGACGAGCCGGTGCTTCGCCAGCGCTCCGAGAGCACCCTCACGGGGTACCTGAAGGCGGCCGACGAGCTCGGCATCGACGGGGTCATCTTCCACACCGGGAGCCACAAGGGCGCCGGGTTCGAGGCCTCCCTACCCACCATCGTCGGCCACCTCACGCGGGTCATGGAGCGGGCCGACCCCCAGCGGGCGCTGCTCCTGATCGAGAACAACGCGGGGATGGGCGGCTGCGTGGGCGCCCGCTTCGAAGAGATCCGGGTCCTGCTCGACGCCGTCTCCGACCCTCGCGTGCGAGCCTGCTTCGACACCTGCCACGCCTTCGCGTCGGGCTACGACGAGCGGACGGTGGAGACCGCCCGCGCCACCATCGACGAATGGGACCGCGTGGTCGGACTCGAAAACCTGGTCGCCGTCCACTGCAACGACTCCCAGACCGGGCTCGGCTCCAACCGTGACCGGCACGCCAACATCGGGCAGGGTGAGATCGGCGAGGACGGCTTCCGGGCGCTCCTCCACGACCCCCGGCTGGCGGACAGGCCCTTCATCCTCGAAGTGCCAGGCTTCGACGGGAACGGCCCCGACGCCGCCAACCTCGAGATCCTCCAGCGCCTGGCGACCTAGATGAGGACGATGTCCTCCCCCCGCAAAGCGGGGGGAGGTTGGTGGGGAGTCTTAGGGGGGAAAGGGGGCACCCCCACCTACCTCGAGGCCCTTTTAGAGCTGTGAGAGAAGCGGGGGCGAGGCGGCGGAATCAGGAGCTGGTCTCACACCTGATCGAGAGCGGCGTCCTCACCGACCCGGCGGTCACGGCCGCCTTCGAAGGGGTGCTCAGGCACCATTTCCTGCCCGGAAGGCGCCTGGCCTACGTGTACGAGGACGCGGCCATCCCCACCAAGACGGACGAGCACGGCCTCGCGCTCAGCTCCTCCTCGCAGCCCGCGATCATGGCTCTGATGCTCCAGCAGCTGGCCCTCCAGCCAGGCCAGCGGATCCTGGAGATCGGCGCCGGCACCGGCTACAACGCCGCGCTGATGGGCCGCCTGGTCGGTCCCGACGGGGCGGTATACACCCTCGACATCGACGAGGAGGTCTGCCACCAGGCGCGCGCCAACCTGGGCGCGGCCGGCGCAGAGAACGTCCAGGTGGTGGACGCCGACGGCGCCGATGGCTGGCCGGAGCAGGCGCCCTACGACCGCCTGATCGTCACCGCGAGCGTCGCCGACCTGGCACCCGCCTGGCTGGACCAGCTCGCGGACGGCGGCCGCCTGGTGGTGCCTCTCGCGCTTGCGGGTCCTTCGCACCTCTGCGTCGCGTTCGTGAAGCGCGGCCGCGGCCTGTTCAGCGACGGCCTCTCCTCCTGCGGCTTCCTGCCGCTGCGCGGGGAGATGGCCTTCGACATGAAGATCGCAGAACCCGACGGCACGCTCCCGCTCCCGGGGCGGCCCACCTGGATGTCGCTTCCCGTGGCGGACGGGTCCGTGCCCTTCAAGACCTGGCTGGCGCTGACCAGGCCCGGCTTCGTGCAGCACCGCCTCGAGCCCGAGGCGCCGCTGGTGTTCGGCCTGCGCGACGACGGTGGAGGGGCCGCGCTCGCCGTGCCCGAGCACGACGCGCTCTGGATCTACGCCTTCGGAGAGGCCGGGGAGGCGGCCGATCGGCTGCTGGAAGCCCACCGTGACTGGGCGCTCAGGCACCCAAACCCGGAGCAGTTCAAGATCGCGGCCTATCCGAAGGGGGACGAGCCGCCGCCGGATCCCGGACAGCTGGCCTTCCGGCGCGAGCGATTCAGCTTCCTCGTGACCCAGCCGTGAAACACGTGATCGCGGTCGGAAGCGGCAAGGGCGGCGTGGGCAAATCCACCGTGAGCCTGAACCTCGCCCTCGCGCTGGTCCACCGCGGGCTGGACGTCGGCCTGCTGGATGCCGACCTGTACGGGCCCAACATCCCGATCATGGTCGGCCTCACCAAGCACCGCTGGACCGAGTACTGGACACTGGCGCGGCCGGGCGGGCGGCCCACCCGTTACGCCCCCGTCGTCAGGCATGGACTGAAGATCGTCTCCGCGGGCTTCATCCTGGGCGAGGACCAGCCGCTCGCCGTCGACGCCGTGACCGCGACCACGATCGTCCGCCAGCTCCTGAACGACGTGGAGTGGGGCGAGCCGGAATACCTGATCGTCGATCTTCCCCCCGGGACCGCGGACATCCAGCAGGTGCTGCTCAAGGGCATCCCCCTCACCGGGGCACTGATCGTGGTCACCCCCCAGTACGTCGCGCACCTGGACGCCCGCAAGGCCGTCCGGCTCTACCAGCGCCACGAGGTCCCGGTCCTGGGCTGGGTCGAGAACATGGGACCCATGGCCTGCCCTCACTGCGGTGAGCCGGTGGCCGTCTTTCCCGAGGTGCCGCCCGCCCGCAGCATCCGGCAGCTGGGCATCGAGCCGATCGGCAGCATTCCCTTCGACCCCTCGCTGGGGGCGGCCGGAGACTCCGGGCGGGCGCTGGTCGTCGAGAGCCCGGACAGCGCACCCGCCAGGGCCTTCCGCGCCCTCGCCGAGAGCCTGGTCAGGACCCTGGGCTGACGGCCTGCCGCTTCTTCTCCCGCATCGGCAGGACCGATCCGCCGTAGCGGACGGCCGTCACCTCGGCCATGATGCCCAGCGCGGTCTCCTCGGCGCCACGGGCGCCCAGATCGAGCCCGATCGGTCCGTGGACCCGGTCCAGCTGAGCATCGTCGAAGCCCTCTTCTCGAAGCGCGTCGAAGCGGTTCTGGTTGGTCTTGCGGGAGCCGATGGCGCCGACGTAGCCGGCGTCGGTCCGCAGCACCGAACGCAGCGCAGGCATGTCGAACTTGGGGTCGTGCGTGAGGATGACCACGGCGGTCGAGCGGTCGACGGTCAGCCCGGCCAGCGCCTCGTCCGGCCACTGGACCAGGATCCGATCGGCCTCGGGAAAGCGTTCCGGGGAGGCGAACTTGCCGCGGGCGTCCACGATCGTCACGCGGTAGCCCATCAGCTTCGCCATCCGGTGCAGGGGGATGGCGATGTGGATGGCGCCGATGATCACCATGTCGGCCGGCCGCCCGAAGGGTTCCCAGAAGGTCTCCCCGTCGCGCCGGGCGAGCTCGAAGTCGGGCGCCTGCTCCAGCAGCTCGCTGGCCCCGCTTTGGAGATCGGTGCGGAGCACGAACGGCCGCTCGGCAGCGAGCAGGTCGAGGGCTCGGTCGTGGATCTCCCCTGCCGGCTGGATCATCACCTCGATGTGGCCCCCGCAGGCCAGTCCGACCTCGAAGGCCACGTCGTCGGCCACGCCGTACTCGACCAGTCGCGGTCGCCCGGAGGCGAGGACCTCCTGCGCGGCCTCGAAGACGTCGCCCTCGATGCAGCCGTTGGAGACGGAGCCGGCCATCTTGCCGGAGCTGCTGGCCAGCATCTTCGATCCCAGCGGTCGCGGGCTGGATCCCCAGGTCTCGACCACGGTCGCTATGGCCACGGCGTCGCCGGCCGCGCGCCACTGCCGGAGCTCGTCTGCTATCTCTCGCATCTGGTCATCTCCTCGAGGGCCTTCTCCTGTCCAACCGGGCGAGCAGCGCGCCCAATTCATCCAGGGCCTTCAGGTTGTGGGCGGCCAGGAAGTCGTCGGTGTGAGGGAGGGCCGCCGCCATGCCGCGCGTCACCGGCTCGTAGCCCTCAGAGCCGATCAGTGGGTTCAGCCAGATCAGGCGATGCGACATCCGGCGCAGCCTCTCCAGCTCCTTCGCCAGCTGCGCCGGGTCGCCGCGGTCCCAGCCGTCGCTGACCACGATGGTGACGGCGCCGTGGCCGAGCACCCGGCGCGCCCAGCGCCGGTTGAACTCGGCCAGCGCCTGGCCGATGCGCGTCCCGCCGCTGAAGTCGTGAACGCGCTTGCCCACCTCGGTCAGCGCGCGGTCGATGTCACGCCGGCGCAGCAGCCGCGTTATGCGCGTCAGCCGGGTCGAGAAGACGAAGGTCTCGACGTCCTCGCGGCGGGCGATGGCGTAGGCGAATATGAGCAGGAGCCGCGAGTAGCGCTCCATGGAGCCGCTCACGTCGCAGATCAGCACCAGCGGTCGCCGGCGCAGCCGCGGACGGCGGTGGAGCAGACGGACCAGCTCGCCGCTGGAGCGGATGGACTGGCGGGTCGTCCGCCGCAGGTCCACGCGGCCGCCCTGCGCCGGCCGCAGCCGCCTGGTGCGCCGTTCCGCCACGCGCCAGGGCGCCTGCTGTAGCAGGCGTTTCACCTGCTCGGTCTCCAGCCAGGTCATGGCTTCGAAGTCCTTGTTGCGCAGCAGCTCTTCGGCGCTGTATCCGGAGCTGCTCGGCGGGACGCCCTCCTCGTCCTCCCGGGCCAGCTGCGAACGGTTCAGACCCAGGGCCTGCAGCCAGGCGCGCGCCCGCTCCGGCGGCAGCGGCAGGGGGCGGCTGCGGCCGGGGATCGCGCCGGCCGTGACGCGGGGGTCCGGGGGGGCCCAGAAGATGTCGAAGGCCGCCTCGAAGAGGGGTAGCTCGTCACGCCTGCTCACGAAGCACGCACGCAGGGAGTCGCGGAAGGCGCCGCCGTCCCGGATGTCGATCTGGCCCAGGGCTCGTGTGGCCGTGGTCAGCCGCCCGGGGCCGGCGTCCAGCCCGGCGTCGTGCAGGAGGCGGGCGAAGGCCGCCAGCCGGGGCAGCAGGTCCGGTGTGGCGGCCATCCGGTCAGCCGAGCAGCGCCGCCAGCTCCGGGCGTCCCAGGGCCAGGGCCAGCTCGCGGGCGTCTCTGCCCTGGAAGTCCTTGAGCGCCCGGTCGGCGCCGCGGGAGACCATCCAGCGCACCAGCTCGGGCCGGCCGCCCATCACCGCGCCGTGGATGGGGGCTGCGGCCGGCGCCGCGTCGTTGACCCCGGCTCCATGGCGGAGCAGCAGCTCGGCAATCTCCAGCTGGCCACCGATGCCCGCGAAGTAGAGTGCGGGCAGCTCGTGGACTCCCCTGGCTCGCGCCCGCGCCGGGTCGGCCTCCAGCTCGGCGAGGACCTGGTCGCGCCGGCCGAGGACGCAGGCGGTGAAGAAGTCGACCGGCGCGCCCTTTGAGACGAGGTACTCGATGATGTCGCGCCTTCCCATCTGGGTGGCCGCCTCGACTGCCGTCTCGTTCCAGGGCGCGCGGGCGTGTAGCAGATCCGGGTGCTCCTCGACGAGCTCTCTGACCCGATCGAGGTTGCCGTGGGCGTTGCCGACGCACTCGACGAGCGCCGGGTCGAGCTCCGGCATCGTCTTCAGGCGCCGGCGGCGGCGCCGGCGCTGGCCTTGGCTATGAGGTCTGGGACGGCCTCCCGCGCACGCTCCAGGTCTTCCTGGTACTTGAGCGCGGCGCCCAGCGTGGCGTCGACGAGCGAGGCGTCGAGGCGCGTCGCTCCCAGCGCGGCGAGGGAGCGGGCCCAGTCCAGCGTCTCGGCGACCCCCGGGACCTTGTACAGGTCCATGTCGCGGAGCCCGTGGACCAGGAGCGTCACCTCCCTGGCGAGCTGGTCGGCCGCCTCCGGCGCGCGCGTCCGCACGATCGCCAGCTCCTTCTCCACAGCCGGGTAGTCGATCCAGTGGTACAGGCAGCGACGCTTGAGTGCGTCGTGCACCTCCCTGGTGCGGTTCGAGGTGATGACCACGAACGGCTGCTGGCGGGCCCTGATCGTGCCCAGTTCCGGGATGGAGATCTGGAAGTCGCTGAGCAGCTCCAGCAGGAAGGCCTCGAACTCCTCGTCCGAGCGGTCGATCTCGTCGATCAGGAGCACTGGGGGCACCTCGTCGTCGTTGTCGATCGCGTCGAGCAGCGGGCGCCTGAGCAGGAACTCGCGGCTGAAGATCTCCTTCTCGGCCGCCTGCCGGTCCTCGGACTCGTTCAGGAGCCGGATGTGGAGCAGCTGCCGCGGGTAGTTCCATTCGTAGACCGCGTGGGCTATGTCGATGCCCTCGTAGCACTGGAGGCGGATCAGCCGCGCGCCCAGCACCTCGGCCATGACCTTGGCGGCCTCGGTCTTGCCCACCCCGGCCTCGCCCTCGATGAAGAGCGGCTTGCCCAGCTTGAGGGCCAGGAAGATGGCGGTCGCCAGTGGCCGGTCGCTGATGTAGCGGCGGTCACCCAGGCGGGTCATCACCTCGTCGATGCTGGCGGGGATTGAGGCGGGCATTTGTTCTAAAGCGTACCGGCAGGACGAACCCCCTCCCTGACCCTCCCCGCAAGGGGGAGGGACTACGGGAGGAGCTCTTGCCTACGTGGAGGCCTGCTGGATCGCCCTCTTGGTGAGCACGCGGGCCAGGTGCCTCTTGTAGTCGGGGGTGGCGCGGATGTCGCCGCTGGGGGTGAGGCCGTCGGAAGCGTGCTCCGCCGCCTCCTCCACGGGCACGCCCTGCGCCAGGGCCTCCTCTACCGCCGTGCAGCGAACCGGCGTCGGGCCGCAGTTGGTGAGGCCGATCCGCCAGCCGCCGTCGAGCTGCTGGGCGGCCGCCGCGACGATGGCCCAGTCGAAGAGGCGGCGGCGGAACTTGATGTACTTGTGGGGCCCGTTGGCGACCGGGAACACGACCTCGCAGACGATCTCGTCGGTCTCAAGCGGCGTCGTGAAGAGGTCCTGGAAGAAGTCGCGGGCGGCGAATCTGCGCTTGTTCGTCACGATCTCCGCGTCGAGCATCACGGCCAGCGTCGGGTAGTCTCCGGCCGAGTCGGCGTGCGCCATGACGCCGCCGATGGTGCCCAGGTTGCGCACCTGGTTGTCCCCCACCTCGGACGCGATCTCCGCCAGCATGGGCACGCTCTCGCGCACCTTCTCGCTGCTGTGGATCTCGACGTGCCGCGTGAGGGCACCGACGCGCAGCTTGCCGTCCTCCGCCACGATGTAGTTCAACTCGCCGATCGGGTTGATGTCGACCAGCGCCGCCGGCTGGGCCAGACGCAGGCGCATCAGCGGTATCAGGCTGTGGCCTCCGGCGAGGACCTTGGCGTCCTCGCCGAATCGCCCCAGCAGGTCCGCCGCCTCCTGCACCGAGCCGGCGCGCGCGTACTCGAAGGCCGCGGGGATCATCGATTGCCCTCCTGGTTGTTGCCCTGCTGGGGGCCGGATTCACCCGGCGGCGGCGTGTCGCCGCCGGTCCCCTGCTGCGTCATCTCCGGACCCCTGGTGCCGGGTGCCGGCGTCGTGGTTCCTCCGGCGCCCGGCTGGGCCTGGGTGGACCCGGTCCCGCCCACGTCCGCCGTGGCGCCCTGCGCCGTGTGCGTGCGCCCTTCCTGCATCTGCCTCCAGAGCCGATCGGGGCTGGCCGGCATGTCCACGTGCTTGATGCCCAGCGGGCTGAGCGCGTCGACCACGGCGTTGATCACCGCGGCGCTGGCCGCGATGGTGCCGGCCTCGCCGATCCCCTTCACGCCGAGCTCGTTGGTCGGGGAAGGGGTGACCGTGCTGTCCAGCGACATGCTTGGGATCTCGTTGGCTGTGGGAATCGTGTAGTCGAGCATGGTGCCCGTCTTCAAGTTGCCGTCCTCGTCGTAGACGACCTCCTCGAAGAGCGCCTGCGCGATCCCCTGGGCGATGCCGCCGTGCAGCTGGCCCTCGACGATCATCGGGTTGATGACGTTGCCGCAGTCGTCGACGGCGACGTACTTCAGCATGTCGACGCTGCCCGTCTCGGGATCGACCTCGACCATGCAGACGTGCGCCCCGAAGGGCCAGACGAAGTTCGGCGGGTCGAAGTAGGCGACCGCCTCCAGCCCGACCTCCATGCCCTCCGGGAGCCCGGCGCCATAGGAGGCGAAGGCGATCTCCCCCATCGTCTTCCGGTTCTCGGGACTTCCCTTCACGGAGAAGTGACCCTGGTCGAAGACCACGTCCTCCTCGGCCGCCTCGAACAGGTGCGCGGCGATCTTCTTCGCCTTGTCGCGGACCTTCTGCGAGGCCTTCAGGACCGATATGCCGCCGACGGCCAGGGAGCGGCTGCCGTAGGTCCCGTATCCGAAGGCAGGACCCTCCGCGGTGTCACCGTGACGCATCTCGACCATGTCGTAGGGGACGCCCAGGGTGTCGGCCACGATCTGCGGAAAGGTGGTGTCGTGGCCCTGTCCGTGGGAGTGCGTCCCCACGTAGACGTTGACCGAACCGGTCGGAAAGACGCGGACCTGGGCCGACTCGGTGAGGGCGAAGCCGCCAGTGGCGCCGGCGGTCGGCGTGCTGGGCCCGAAGCCGCAGATCTCGATCCAGGTCGACAGACCCACGCCGATGTGGCGGCCCTGGGCTCGGGCAGCCTCCTGCTCGCGGCGGAAGTCTTCGTAGCCCGCGATCTCCAGGGCCTTGGTCAGCGTCCCGTCGTAGTTGCCGGAGTCGTACGTGAGGCCGAACGGGCCGAGGAACGGGAACTGCTCGGGCTGGATGAAGTTCTTGCGGCGGACCGCCGCGGGGTCGGCGCCGATCTCCTGGGCGAAGAGGTCGACCATCCGCTCGACGAGGTGGGTCGCCTCAGGTCGCCCCGCCCCTCGATAGGGGTCGGTGGGCACCTTGTTGGTGAGGATGCCGACGGTTCGTGACGCGACCTGCTTCCACTCGTATGGGCCGGGGAGCAGGCAGGCGCAGGCCTGGAAGGCGCTCCAGGTGCCCACGTAGGCGCCGCAATCGAGGTACTGGGTCAGCTTCAGGCCGAGCATGGTGCCGTCGCGATTGCCGGCGAGCTCGACGTCGAAATACTGACCACGGCCGTGGGTCGTCGTCTGAAGGTTCTCCGTGCGCGTCTCGGTCCACTTCACCGGGCGGCCCAGCAGCTTCGACGCGGCGGGGACCAGGTAGTCCTCGGGGTAGGGGCTGATCTTGCTGCCGAAGCCGCCGCCGACGTCCGGCGAGATGACGCGGAACCGGTTCTCCGGGATCCCCATGGCACCGCAGACGAAGACGCGGATGAAGTGCGGGTCCTGGCTGGACATCCACATCGTCATGGTCTGGTCCGTCGCGTGCCACTCGGCCAGCACCGCGCGCCCCTCCATGGGGGAGGGGGCCAGCCGCTGCTGGAGGATCCGCTGGGAGACCACGACCTCCGCCTCGGCGAAGGCTGCGTCAGCGTCAGGGCTGTAGGTGAGGTCCCAGGCCACGTTGTCGGCCGCGCCGTCGTGGACGGT
The DNA here is from genome assembly GCA_030946725.1 of Candidatus Dormiibacterota bacterium. Taxonomy (GTDB): domain Bacteria; phylum Chloroflexota; class Dormibacteria; order Dormibacterales; family Dormibacteraceae; genus Nephthysia. Next base: position 3,742 of record JALYYF010000034.1, on the reverse strand, counting down.
GGGGCTTCCTTCCTCCATAGCCTTCTCGAGGTCCATGACGGCCGGCAGGGGCTCCCACTCGACCTCGACCAGGCTCGCGGCGTCGGCCGCCTGGTAGCGCGTCTCGGCGACCAGCACCGCGACCGGTTCGCCCTGGAAGCACGCCTCCGACTTGGCCATCGGATAGCGGCCGCGGGTTTCCTTCTTCTCCGCCACGAAGGCGGGCGCGACCGGCATGGTCCCGGACAGGACCGGCTCGAAATCCTCGGCGGTGAAAACGGCCAGCACGCCGGGCGCCTCCCTGGCCGCGGAGGCGTCGATGGAGAGGATCCGGGCGTGGGCGTAGGGGCTCCGGATCACGGCCATGTACACCGTGTCGGGCCGGACGAAGTCGTCGGTGTAGCGGCCGTGGCCGCTGACCAGGCGCGGGTCCTCGCGCCGGTGGATCTTGGCTCCGATCATCGTGGTGACGGCCATTCCCTACTCTCCCGCCAGCGCCGGCTCGGGCCGGGCCTCGCCGCTCATGGTGCGGGCGGCGGTCTGGACTGCCTTCACGATGTTCACGTAGCCCGTGCAACGGCAGAGGTTGCCTTCCAGGCCTTTGCGGATCTCCTCGTCGCTGGGGTTGGAGTTCTGGTCGAGCAGGTAGGAGGCGGCCATGATGAAGCCGGGGGTGCAGAAGCCGCACTGCAGTCCGTGCTCGTCCCAGAAGGCCTGCTGGATCGGGTGCAGCGTGCCGTCCGCGGCCGCCATGCCCTCGATCGTCTTGATGTCGTGACCGTCGGCCTGGACCGCGAACAGGGTGCACGACTTGACGGCCTTGCCGTCCATCAGAATCGTGCAGGCCCCGCACTGGCTGGTGTCGCAACCGACGTGGGTTCCGGTGAGGCCCACCACCTCCCGGAGATAGTGCACGAGAAGGAGCCGCGCCTCGACGTCGTGCTCCCGCTTCCGGCCGTTGACGGTCAGCGAGACCTTGTGCTTCATGCAGTCCCTCCAGGTTTCAAGGCAGCTTCAAGGCCAGACGCGTACCCAGGCGATGTCCACGGACGCGGCAGGCCGATCTCGGCCCTCAGACACATATTTTCCCTTCGCCGGATATTCACCAGGTGCGTGCGTTGGAAGCTCCGTCAGTATATTCACTGGTAGTTTTCATGCAGATCCAGAACGAGTTCGAGGTCGCGGCGCCACCGGAACGGGTCTACGCCTTCCTGCTGGACGTCAACCGGATCGTCAACTGCATGCCGGGCGCCGAGCTTTCCGAGGTTGTCGACCCGAACACCTTCAATGGCAAGGTGAAGATCAAGGTCGGCCCCATCACGGTGTCCTACAAGGGCACCGCGCGGATATCCGAGCGAGACGAGGCCGCACACCGCGCCACCCTTCAGGCCGAAGGCCGGGAGACGACGGGCCCGGGCTCGGCCCGCGCCACCGCCGTGATGACCGTGGAACCGGCCGACTCAGGCTCCCGCGTGCGCCTGGCCACCGACTTCAACGTGGCCGGCCGGGTGGCCAACTTCGGCCGCGGTGTCATGGAGGACGTCTCCAGGCGGCTGGTCAACCAGATGGCCGCCTGCATCAAGAGCAACCTGGAGGCCGCCGAGGCCCAGGATGAGACCACCGCGGCGGCTCCCGCTGCGGCCGGCAGTGACGAGCCGCCGCAAGGGGGCTTCCAGCCGCCCGCCGCGCCAGCCAGGACCGAGCCCGCTCCAGCAGAACCAGCCGGACCACGCAGCGAGGCCGCGCCGGCGGAGTCAGCGGCACCCGCACCCGCACCCGCGGCAGCGCCGGCCCCGGCCCCGACGCCCGTTCCACGCCCGGCGCCGAGTGCCACGGTGCCTGCCGCCGCCAAGCCGGTCAACGCGCTCAGCCTCTTCTTCGCCATCCTCTGGGACCGCATCAAGCGCCTGTTCGGCCGCGGGTGACCAGCTGCTGAGGTGGGCGCGCGCGCGTCGTCGCTGACGCCGGCTAAGGCGCGCGACCGCATCCGCTCCAGGGCCGACCTCAACGCCTTCATCTCCCTGACCGAAGAAGAGGGCGACGGCCCGGTCGTGGCGGTCAAGGACCTGGTCGACGTGAGGGGCGCGGTGACAACCGGCGGCGGCGACATCCTTCCCAGTACGGCGGCGACCGAGGACGCCCCGGTGGTCCGCAGGATGCGCGAGCTCGGCTGCGTCATCGTCGGCAAGACGAACCTCCACGAGTGGGCCTTCGGCGTCACCAGCGACAACCCGCACTACGGGCCCGTCCGCAACCCGCACGATCCTCGCCGTGTCGCGGGCGGCTCCTCGGGCGGCTCGGCGGTGGCCGTTGCCGAGGGGATGTGCGACTGGGCGCTGGGCAGCGACACCGGCGGCTCCATCCGGATCCCCGCCGCCTTCTGCGGGGTGGTGGGCTTCAAGCCGACGATCGGCACGGTCGAGACCGAGGGCGTCATCCCCCTCAGCCGCTCCCTGGACACGCTCGGCCCCCTCGCCCCCGACGTGCGCTCCGCGGCGAGGGCGCTGGAGATGATGACCGGCCTGGTGGGCCTGGCCCCCGCAGCCCCTCGACCGCTGGGAGAGCTGCGCGTGGCCGCGGCTCAGGGGTGGGCCGGAGACCTGGCGCCTGAGCTGGATGCGTCCTGGCGCCAGGCCACCCGTGGTCTTCCCGAGGTCGACCTCGGAGACCGTCTCGATCTCGGCGCTCCGGCGCTGACCATCCTGCTCGTCGAGGCGGCCGCATTCCACTCCCGCTGGATCGCGGAGCACCCGGATCGCTACGGCTCGGACGTCCTGCAGCTGCTCAGGCAGGGCCAGACCGTCAGCCGGCAGGACTACTCCCAGGCCCTCTTCCGCCAGTCGAAGCTCCGCGTGGCGGTCGAGGACGCACTGGACCGCTGGGACGCGGTACTGGTGCCGGCGACCCGCATCGGCCCCCCGGCGATCGGCGAAGCCTACACGAGAGCGGACGTCACCGTCTTCACCCGGCCGTTCAACACCACCGGCCACCCGGTGATCGCCCTTCCCGCGCCCAGCACGGGGATGCCGGCCGGCGTGCAGGCCGTCGGGCACTTCGGCCAGGAGGCCCGGCTGGTCGAGGCCGCCCTGGCGCTGGAGGCCGCCTGGAGGGAGAGGGCTCCCGAGTGAAGTCGAAGGACGTATTCCCGGCCGTGTTCGGCCGCCACGCGGCGGCCTACAGGGACCGCATAATGCCGCCCGTCGAGCGGGGCGAGGCCGGTGGACGGCTGCTCGCGGTCGATCTGCTGCGCCTCCGTGGCGGCGAGCGCGTGCTCGACCTGGCGTGCGGCCCCGGCACCCTCACGCAGCACCTGGCCGGGGCGGTCGGCCCTGGAGGGCTGGTGCTGGCGGCGGACCTCGCGGAGGGGATGCTCCATCTGGCCCGCGAGGGAGCTCCGCCCAACGTGGCGGTCGCCCTGATGGACGCCGAGCATCTCGGACTGCGCGACGGGGCGCTCGACGCCGTCTTCTGCGGGCACGGCTTTCAGTTCTTCCCGGACCTGAGCGGCGTCCTCGTGGGGTTGCGTCGCGTACTGAAGCCCGGCGGCCGCGTCACGGCCAGCTTTCCCGCCCACTCCGAACGGAAACCCAAGGGCCTGCTCGTGGATCTTCTGGCCGAGCTGCCGCCCGCGCCGCCGGTCCCGGACCAGGCCCCCACCCTCGCCATCCTCGAGCAGCCTGCCAGGGTGCGGGACGCGGTCCTGGCCGCCGGCTTCGCCTCAGCCCGCGTCGAGCGCGTCGAGGAGACCATCACCTATTCCAGC
>JALYYF010000021.1 GCA_030946725.1 Candidatus Dormiibacterota bacterium | reverse complement strand
GCGTTCGGACCCTTGGTGACCTGCAGCCCGATCGTCGGCTTGCCGTTCGTCCTGGTGATGGTGTCCGCCGGCACGGAGACGATCTGCACGGTTCCGAGCTGGCCGATCGTCGCGGGCGCGCCGCGTGCTGCCGTCACGCCCGAAGTTGATGACGAGCCCGCTGCTGCGGCCGCGGCGGCTGAGGGCGTGGAGGCGGACGCGGAGCCGGAGCCGCCCGCCCCGGCCGGCGAGGAGCTGGAGGGAGATCCGGCTGCGCCCCCAGAGGAGATGCCGCCCGCCGGCGTGACGGTCAGGTTCGAGATCTGGTCGAGGCTCGTCAGCGAGCCCGAGATCTGAAGAGGAATCGTCGCCGAGCCCTCCTTGAGCGACCCGACCGACTGCACCAGGGTCGCCTGCTGAAGTGCCGCGCTCACCTCCGCCGCGCTCAGACCATGGGCCGCCAGTTTGGCCGGATCGAGTGTGACGTCCACCTCGTCCGTCGGGGCGCCCGTGATGACCACTGACGACACGCCCGCCAGGCCCTTCAACTTCGGCAGCGCCTGCGCTCGCAGAAGGCCGGCGAGGTCCCCGAGCGAACCGTCCGATGAGACCGCGTACTCGAGGATGGGAAGGCTATTGGTCGTGAAGGTCTGAACCGTCGACGCGGGCGTCTGCGCAGGCAGCAACGGGCGCGCGCGGGAGACCGCCGTGTTGACGTCCTGCTGGGCCGTCTTGAGATCGACGCCGTCCTTGAAGGTCACCACCACGAGGGACGAACCCTGGCTCGAGGTGGACTGGACGGTGTCGGCCCCACTGACGCCCTGCAGGGCGTTGACCATCGGCACCGTCACCTGCGAGTCGACTATCTGTGGTGACGCGCCAGGTTGCGGCGTGATGACGATGACCGCGGGAATCGAGATGTCGGGCAGGAGGTCCTGCTGGACCTGGGTCGCAGCGAAGACGCCGGCGCCGCAGAGCAGCACCACCCCCAGGACCACCACGGCACCGAGACGCAGAGACAGCCGTGTTACGAACGACATGAGATCAGGAACTTTCCTGTGCGGCCGGAGGTGCTGAGGCGGCGCGCAGGCCGGCCGCGACAGAGAGGACAAGGCCCAGGACGCTGGCGCCGATCACGATCGCGCCGATCCACACGTTCGACCACGTGGACGGGCTCCACTGATGTTGTGTGCCGAACCCGTAGTCGATGACCCAGGGCTCGATGAAGCTCCAGACGCCGACTGCAGCCCCCACCACGAAGATCACCGAGAGCCGTATCGAACCTCGCATCTCAGTCGCTCCTCCCATCTGGCCTGCCCTCCGGCCTCGCGTCGGCGCTCCTGGCAGCGTCCGAGGCAGCGGGGCGCTGGCTGCGGTCAAGGTCCGCTGCCAGCGAGGTGGCGAGGGAGATCAGGGCACGGTCCAGGTCTCCGTTCGAGGACTCCGGCTGTGCACGCGCGCCGATTTGGCCCTCCGCGCGTTGAGGCGCAGGGGCTCGGGGAGCCAGCACGCCGGCTTCGCGGAGGACTGAGACGCCCTCGAGGATGGCCAGGACCAGGCCGATGACCGCGAGCACGAGCAGGGCGGCACCCGTCCTGACCTGCGCCGTCGTCACCGGCGTCCAGTCGCCGCTGCCCGGCTGCTGTCCAACCGCCCAGGGACTGAGGATTAGCCAGCCTCCCGCAAGTCCCATGACGAGTGACCAGGCCAGGGCCAGGACTGCTCGCAGTGTCATATGGATCGCCTCCCATCGTCGGCGGAGAGCCGCGTGAATGCTTCTCCCCCCGCGGACGCGGCCGGGCGCTGTCCCCGGCTGCGCTGATAGTCGTTGAGCGCGGCGGCCACCAGCTCGACGGCTGCCCGGGGCACCGGACCCCGGCGGCGCAGGATCGCGTAGCTGCTGGCGGCTACCAGCAGCCGAACCCCCGGCCGGCGCGCCTCGCCGACTCCTGTCGGCTGACCGGCCAGAGCCTGCATCTCCGCGCCGCTGCGAAGCGGCAGGTCACGCAGGGCCAGGGTGAAGGCCAGGCCCAGCACGCCGGCGAGGACGGTGACCCAGAAGAGGTCCCCGATGGCCAGCGCCATTGCGTTGTTGGCTCCCGTGATGATCTTCGGAATCAGTGGCTGTAGCTGCGGCGGCAGGACGTGCTGGAGCACTCCCCTGCCGTTGCCCACGTTCTGCAGAATCCCCGAGAGCTTGACCAGCTGGTTGATCAGCGGCTGGGGTACTCCCTGTTCGGCGAGGTTCGTGGGCAGCCTGCTTGCGAATGAGGACGCGAAGATGGTGCCCGCCCCGGCCAGCCCTACCGAACCACCCACCTGGCGCAGGAAGGTGAGCGTGCTCGTCGCGACCCCGATGCGGTTCATCGGCACCAGGTTCTGGACGACCACCGTGTAGCCCGCCATCGCTGGTCCCACCCCGAGCCCGAGGACGAGCAACCAGAGCCAGAGCACCCAGTCGGAGACGCCGGCGGTCAGGTGGGTCAGCAGGAAGCCGCCGACGATCATCACGAAAGCGCCCCCCACCATGAGCCACTTGTAGCGGCCCACCCGGCTGATGATCTGACCGGTCCCGATGCTGCCGCCCATCAAGCCGACCAGCAGCGGCCAGATGTAGTACCCGGAGGCGGTGGCGCTGATGCCGCGCACGGTCTGATAGAAGCGCGGCATGAAGATCACCGCCGCGAACATCGCGATGCCGAAGACGAAGACAGCCGCCATGCTGACCGCGTAGTCGCGACTCCTGAACAGGTCCAGGGGGAGGATCGGTTCCTTCGCCCGGGCCTCGAAGAACAGAAAAACCGCCAGCAGGGCGAGCCCCAGCAGGATGTAGCCACCCACGTCGCCGTCCGTCCAGTTCGCCAGCTGGCCGGTGCTGCTCACGTTGCCCTTGTTGGAGAGTCCGAGCATGAAGGGGACCACACCGGCCGTGAAGAGGACGATTCCCAGGTAGTCGAGGTCACGGATCGACGCCAGCCGGCGGCCGGCACTCGGCAGGACTACGGCGAGGACGGCCAGGGCCGCGACGCCGACGGGAACGTTGACGTAGAAGACCCAGCGCCAGCTCACGTGGTCGGTGATCCAGCCGCCGATGAAGGGGCCGACGATGAAGCTCAGGCCGAAGACGGCGCCGAACAGGCCCTGGAAGCGTCCTCGCTCGCGGGGGCTGTAGAGGTCGGCGATGGTGGCCAGCACGATCGGGAAGAGGGCGCCCGCACCCAGCCCTTGAACGGCGCGGAAGGCGACCAGCTGGCTCATGTTCTGCGCAGCACCGGAAAGCCCGGAGCCGCCCAGGAAGAGGCAGACCCCGATCATCAGCATCACCTTGCGACCGAAGACGTCCGAGAACTTCCCGTAGATCGGGACGGTCACCGTGGACGAGAGCAGGTAGGCGGTCACGACCCATGCGTAGAGGCTGGCTCCGTTCAGGTCGGTGACGATCCGCGGAAGCGCGGTACCCACCACCGTCTGGTCGAGGGAGGCCAGGAACAGGGTCAGCAGGACCGCGCCCATGATCGCGAGCTTCGTGCGCGGAGGCAGCGACATCAGCGACGGCTGGCCCGCCGGTCGGGCGGGGCCGGCCGGCTGTGGAGTCTGTGGGGTCCGCGGGGTCCGGTCTTCTACAACAGCCATCTTCGAGTCCTCTGCTAGTCCTTCGTCAGCTTCCGTGCGTTGATCAGGAGCTTCAAAGCCAGGTGACGCAGCTGCACCAGCTCGTCGGGGGTGAACCCTTCGGTGAGCGGTGACTGCTGC
>JALYYF010000016.1 GCA_030946725.1 Candidatus Dormiibacterota bacterium | reverse complement strand
GGAGGCGACAGCCGCATCCCCGATGGCATGCACTGCGGTTTCCATCCCGCCTTCACGCGCTCGACTCATCAGCCGGATGAGCTCCTCGAGCGAGTGGTTCTGCTTGCCGCGGGGGAACTCGAGCGATCCAGCGTCGGCGTATGGCTCGTGGCAGTACGCAGTCCGGGTGTTGAGCGAGCCGTCGGAGATGATCTTCAGCGGCCCCATCGTGAGGAGCCCGTCTCCGCCGGGCAGCCCTTGCCCGGAGCTCAGGCCCGCGGCCAGGACCTCCTCCAGCCGATCGGGGTACGCCGCAACGCGCACGCGGAGCCGGTCGATCCCCCGCGTCAGGCGCCGCGGCCAGTCGAGATGGCGCTGGCCGAACTCCATGTCCACTATGCCGACCACGCCCCGGGCGGCGGCGTCCGCGACAGCCCTGCGGTACCCCGCCTCGGTCTCCTCCTCTCCACCGGGGATGTCACCGAGACGAGAGAGCGAGGCGAACCATTCCTTCTCGTCCATGGGGCCGGCGCGAGGCGGCAGGCCGAGCAGCTCGAGCGCCCGCGAATTGAGCCAGCCGTTGTGGACGTCGCCGCTGACGAGGACGACCGGGCGGTGGCCGCTGACAGCATCCAGCTCGGCGACCGTCGGCGGGCGCGACCATCGGGCCGAACGGTAGCCGTAGCCCCAGACCACGGCCGCAGCCGGGCTTGCGGGCAGCCGAGCGATGTGCTCGGCGACGATGTGCGTGACCTCCGACGGGTCCGCGGTGCCACTCACGTCCAGGCGGTCCAGGGTCCTGGCCCACTGGCCGAGGTGCACGTGCTGGTCCCACAAACCCGGAATCGCCCACCGGCCGGCAGCCTCGATGACCTGATCGTCGGCGGCGGCGCGCAATCCGACGGCCATCTCTACCACGAGCCCGTCCCTGATGCGGATGTCGATGGGCTCCTCGGTGCGTGCTCGGGTCCCGACCGGCACCTGCCGCGCCTGGCGTATGAGCGTGGACACGGCGTTATCGCCCAAGCAGCCGCGCCGTCAAGGTGATGGACACTCGCGCACGTTCCCGACGACACTAACCCCGGAGTCTTTGCCACATGGGCCCGGAGCCCGAAGCCGAGCAGAAGCCGCCGACCGAGACTCGACACATTCACGGAGCGCGCCTGCCCGGCGAGATCGTCCGGGGTGCCAAGCCCGGGAACGTCTACGTGCGGATCCAGCGGGAGAACCTGGGCGTCTTTCGCCGTTCCCGCAACGGCTACCTGGTTGCCACCGAGGCTGCGGGCACACCGCGATCCCGGGCCGGAAGGTGGGCTCAGCAGACACGTGACTACCTGCTGGGCCGACCGCTCTCGTCAGAGGCGATCGAGTCGGAGCGGATGTCGGTGTTCAAGGCGCTTCCCATACTCTCCTCGGACGCGCTCTCCTCGGTCGCCTACGGTCCCGAGGCGGCGCTGGCTGTGCTGGCGGTGGCAGGTGCGGGCGCGTTCTTCTGGAACGTGCCGATCTCCGTCGCGGTCGCGCTCCTGATGCTGATCGTGACGATCTCGTACCGGCAGGTCATCCGCGGCTACCAGGGCGGCGGAGGGTCGTATGCGGTCGCACGGGCCAACCTCGGCCTGGTACTGGGCCTGGTGGCGGGGGCGGCGCTCCTCGTGGACTACGTCCTCACGGTCTCGGTCAGCGTTTCCTCGGGGGTGGACGCCCTGCTCTCGGCTTTCCGGGGGCTTGTGCCCTACCGAATCCCGCTCCTGCTGGTGCTGGTCGCGCTCCTATTGGTGGGCAACCTGCGCGGTGTCCGGGAGGCTGGTCTGCTCTTCGCGCTTCCCACCTACGTCTTCATAGTCGCGATCCTGGCTTTGATCGCGGCCGGCCTCATCAAGGCAGCGCTGGGCGGCGCACCTCATCCCGGCCGGTACGCGCCAGTGCCGGGCCATGAGGCGCTGGCACCGCTGCTCGTGCTGGCGGCTTTCGCATCCGGGTGCTCGTCGATGACCGGCATCGAGGCGGTCTCGAACGGCGTGCCGGCCTTCAAGGAGCCCCGGACGGAGAACGCCATGCGGACCCTGGCCGTACTTGGCGGACTGCTGATCCTGCTCTTCATCGGGGTCGAGGCCCTGGACGTGATCTACACCGCAGAGCCGCATCGGTCCGGGAATCCGACGGTCCTCTCGGAGATCGCGTCGGCGATCTTCACGGGTCCCGGCCGCTGGGCTTATTACGGGATCCAGTTCTCGACCACCCTGGTCCTGGTGCTTGCAGCCAACACCAGCTTTGCCGGCTTTCCACGGCTGTGCGCCATCCTCGCCCGGGACGACTTCCTTCCCCACCGCTTTGGCCAGCTTGGCAACCGGCTCGTCTACTCCAGCGCCATGGTCTTCCTGGCCGTGGTGGCGTCAGTGCTGATGCTCGCCTTCCAGGGCAATACCGACGCACTGATCAATCTCTTTGCGCTGGGCGTCTTCACGGCGTTCTCGCTGGCGCAGACTGCGATGGCGCGTCAGTGGTGGACCCGTCGCGGACCCGGCTGGCGTCGCGGCCTCGTGATCAACGCCCTGGGGGCGGTGGTGACGGCCATCGTGGACGTCGTGATCATCATCACCAAGAGCCCACGCGGCGCCTGGGTCGTGGTCGTGCTGATCCCTGCTCTGGTGCTGGCGTGCTGGGCCATTCATCGCTACTACACCCATGTCCGCTGGATGGTTTCCAGGATCGGCACCCCGACGGACGCGCTGAAGCTGGGCGCGGTCGTCGTGCCCGTCCTGCGGGCGGACCAGGCGGCCGCAGACGCGCTCGGCTTCGCCAGCGCGCTCGGCCGGCGGCTGGTGGTGCTGCAGGCGGCCGCGGAGGCACCGCCGGGCGGCTTCCCGGACGGGGTGGAGATGCGCCAGCTGCCCACCGCTCACCCCGTCCACTTCGTCCTCGCCGAGCTGGATGCCATCCGGCGAGAGTCGGACGGCGAGGTGATCACCGTGGTGCTGCCTGATGAATCTCAGACGCTTCTGAGGCAGTTCGTGGCCAGGCCCGACCTCGCCAGGCTGAAGCTCGCCCTGCTCGGTCGCCGCAATGTGGTGGCGGCGAGCTGCCCCGGCTTCCTGGCCAGCCACGGCGGTTCGCCGGCCGGCCAGGCACGTGACAATGTCGCCTTCGTCCCTCTCGCCGCGCTCGATGCGATCACGGTGAACGCCCTCCAGTACGCCCGCGCGCTGGCCACAGAGGTCGTCGCGATCCACGTCGTCCCCGACATCGAGGAACGCCCGCGCGGACAGCCCGACGATCTTCCGGATCGGTTCGACCGCTGGGCAACCCAGCTCGACGGCGAACGGCCACATCTGGTCGTAATCGAATCGCCCTACCGGGCGGTCGTACCGCCGCTGCTGGCCTACATCCTGCAATGGCAGCGCGCCCATCCCGGTCCCATCTGCACGGCGGTCATCCCTGAGCTCGTGGACGACCCGTTCCGGACGCTCTGGCTGCACAACCACCGCGCCTTCTGGCTCAAGGCGGCCCTGCTCCGCGAGCCGATGGTCTGCGTGGCCGACGTGACGCTGCACATCGACCGAGACGCGTGAGGCAGG
>JALYYF010000015.1 GCA_030946725.1 Candidatus Dormiibacterota bacterium | reverse complement strand
AGAGGCGACCACCATCACCGCAGCCGCCGCGATGACCATTGCCGCCAGCAGCCAGTGCCCGGCGTCGACGCTCGGCTTCAGTGCGACCGGGCTGAAGGAGCGTGCGCGTCCCAACCGCGCCACCCTGACGGCCAGCCGCGGCGCCAACCTCACCCACAGAAGAGCAAGCGTGGCCAACACGGCCGCGATCCCCAGGGTCCCGGCGCCCAGCGCCAGGCAACCGGCGGCCACGGCGGCGGGCGCCCCGAGCCCGGTCAACACTCCGGCGACCGGGGCTCTCGCGACCTCCCCCGCCGCGAGTGCCAGGACGGCGCCGGCAGCGACAAAGCCGGCCACCGCGGGATAGAGCCAGCGGCCAGACGTTCCGGCCAGGAGGGTCACACCCATCCCACCCACGCCCCACAGGGGCAGCGCGCTCAGGGCGAGCACCGCGCCGGTGCCGCCATCGCGAAACCGCCGCGTGATCAGCGCCCCGGTGAGCACCAGCAGAGCGGCCGCGGCCAGCGAGGTGACCGTCCGCACAGCGAGGTCGGCGAGCTGCAGCTCCAGCGCGGCTGCGACCACCACCCAGCCGGCGGCCACGGTGAGCAGCGCGCCCTGCCGGAGCTGGGGCGTCCAGTGACCGCCGCGCGCCTCCACGGCCAGCGCGACAGCCTCGGCGTAGTCGTCGATCGCCGGCGGCGCAGGTGGTCGGGCCAGGTCCCGCAGGAAGAGCATGGAGCCGTCGCTCACTCCCTGGTCGGCGAGCCCGCGCTCGGCGTTGAGCACCCGTCCGCCCGTGCGGACCAGGCCCCAGCGCGGGACGCCACCCTCGACCTCCGGCTCGGCGAGCAGGTCGACCACGTCCCAGACCAGCTCCGCGACGGGCAGGCCGCCTGGCAGCGACACGTCGACACGGGTCCGAGACCCCACGAGTGTGACCGAGCAGGCGTTGTCAGCCATGGTTGAGGGACCCGTTGGAGGTCCGAGTAGACTATCAAGCCGCCCAGGCGCGCCTGCGGGGGGCCGCGCGGGCCGAGGAAGGGAGCTGGATGCAGGTCGTCGTCAGACGCCCGGCGCGCCTGCCGCCGCCGCAGGTGCCCCAGGACGAGGTTCTTGTGACGCCACCGCCGCGCCTGGACAGCGCACAGGCGGGCGTTGTCGGCTGGCTGCAGTACCTGGTCCCCGTGATCGGCAGCCTGGGCGCGCCGTGCTCTTCGTCCTGGTCAATCCGAAGCCCATCTACATCATCAGCGGCCTTCTCTTCGCACTTGGGGCCGTGGCGATGGGCGTCGGCATGGCGGTCCAGCAGCAGCTCTCGACGCGCCGCCGGACGGCGCTGGCGCGCAGCCGATACCAGGCCTACCTCGCCGAGCTTCGATCCCGGGCCCGGGCGGTGGCCGACCAGCAGCGGACGGCGGCGGCCTGGCGGCATCCGGCCCCGGACGCGCTCTGGACGCTGGCCCGCTCGGGGGTCCGGCGCTGGGAGCGCCGCCCCGAGGACGCCGACTTCCTGGAGCTGCGCGTGGGCGAAGGCTCGCAGCCGCTCGCCACCAGGCTGCGCTCCGAGGGCTCCGGCGACCCGCTCAACCGTGTGGACCCGGTCAGTGAGGATGCTCTCCGCAGCTTTCTGGCGGTGCAGGGCAGCGTCCGCGACCAGCCGCTCACCGTCAGGCTGACCGACACACGGGTACTCAGCGTGGTGGGTCCACGGCCCGCCGCACTGGGCCTGGTGCGGGCGCTCCTCGGCCAGCTGGCAACGCTGCAGGCGCCGGACGACGTTCGCCTGCTGCTCTGCCTCGACACCCGCGCCCGCGCCGACTGGGAGTGGGCCAAATGGCTGCCTCATCTCCGCCGGGGAGCCGAAGCCGATGGACAAAGCGCCGTCACGGCGGTGGGCGGCCTCGACGAGCTGGGGGCGGCCGTCGCGACCGAGGCGTCGGTCGCCCGCGTCAAGCTGTCGGTCGGCGAGCCGGCCGCCACCCGGCCCTGGCTGGTGGCGGTGAGCGATGGTGTGATGCCGGCGCCCGAGACGCTCGATGTCCTGCGCCTCCACCGCGGCAGCCGCATGACCGTGGTGACCCTCGCCGACGTTCAGCAGTCGGAACCCTCGGCAGTGGACACCCGCCTGCGCCTGGAGCCGGGCGGTGGGCTGCGGGTGGAGCGGTCCGAGGACGAGGAGCCGGTCGCCTCCGGCGTGGCCGACCGGCTCGGCAGGCATGCGGCGGAGGCCCTGGCCCGGCGCCTGGCTCCCCTGCGGCTCTCGCCCGAGCCAGGCAGGCGCCGGCTGGTCGAGGACATACCGCTGGCCGAGCTCCTGGGCGTCCAGGACATCGCGCACCTGGATCCGGCCCAGGCCTGGAGACCGAGGCCTCTTCGCGAGCGCCTGCGGCTGCCGATCGGCGTCAGCTCCGAGGGCGAGCCGGTGGTGCTCGACCTCAAGGAGGCCGCGGTGGGCGGGGACGGCCCTCACGGACTGGTCATCGGCGCCACCGGCTCCGGCAAGAGCGAGCTGCTGCGCACGATCGTCAGCGGCCTCGCACTCAGCCACCCGCCCGACCTGCTCGCCTTCGTGCTGGTCGACTTCAAGGGCGGCGCTGCCTTCGCCGGCCTGAACGAGCTGCCCCACGTGGCGGGGATGATCACCAACCTGGCGGACGACCTGGCCCTCGTCGACCGCATGCACACCGCCCTCTTCGGCGAGACGCGCCGCCGCCAGGAGCTGCTGAAGAGAGCGGGCAACCTGCCCTCTCTCCGCGAGTACCACCAGCGGCGGGCAGCCGGAGCGCCGCTGGAGCCCCTGCCCTACCTGCTCGTGATCGTGGACGAGTTCGGCGAGCTGCTGGCCTCGCGTCCCGAGTTCATCGACCTCTTCGTCGCCATCGGCAGGCTGGGTCGCAGCCTCGGGATGCACCTCCTGCTCTCCTCCCAGCAGCTGGATGAGGGGCGGCTCAGAGGCCTCGAGGGGCACCTCAGCTACCGCATCGCGCTCCGCACCTTCAGTGCCCAGGAGAGCCGAGCGGTATTGGGCGTGCCGGATGCGTACGAGCTGCCGCCGGTTCCCGGATCCGGCTACCTGAAGGTCGGCACGCGGGTCTACACCCGGTTCCGAGCGGCGCTGGTCAGCCAGCCCTACACCCCACGCCGCACCACTGAGCCGGCCGCGCCCCGCCCGCTGCCCTTCACGCTCGAGGTTCTCCAGCGCAGGGCGGGCCCGCTCGCGGAGTCGGCGGCCGTGGAGGACGAGGGGCTGATCGATGAGCGCTCGGTGCTCGGGTTGGCGGTGGAGCAGCTTCGAGACGCCGCCCCCCGCGTGCACCAGGTCTGGCTCCCGCCCCTGGAGCCGCGACTGACGCTGAACGCGGTCCTGGGGGAGCCATGGGCGGATCCCGAGCGGGGCCTGGTGGCGGGGGACGGTTCAGGGTCCGGCACGCTGGCGGTCCCGCTGGGACTGGTGGACCGCCCGGCCGAGCAGACGCGGGAGGTGCTCTCCGCCGATCTCTCCGGATCGGCCGGGCACCTGCTGGTTGTGGGCGGCCCGCAGACCGGCAAGAGCACGCTGCTCCGGACACTCATCTGCGCCTTCGCGCTGACGCACACACCGATGGAGGCCCAGTTCTACTGCGTCGACTACGGCGGCGGCGCGCTCGGCTCCCTGGCGGGCCTCCCGCACGTGGGTGGGGTCTGCGGCCGCCACGACCCGGAGCGGGTGCGCCGTACCGTGGGCGAGGTCAGCGCCCTGCTCGAAGAGCGGGAGCGCAGCTTCCAGGAGCTGGGGATCGAATCGCCGGCGGCCATGCGGGCACTGCGTGAGGCCGCCGGCGCCACCGGCGACGGCCGCCTCGCCGAAGTCTTCCTCGCCATCGACAACTGGCCCGCCGTCAAGCACGAGTTCGAGGACATGGAGCGTCAGCTGGAGGACATCGCCGGCCGGGGGCTCGGCTACGGCGTCCACCTGGTCCTCAGCGCCAACCGCTGGATCGACGTCCGCTCGTCGCTGAGGGAGGCCGCCGGCGGCAGGCTGGAGCTCCGCCTGCACGACCCGGGTGAGTCGGCCATCGACCGCAAGGCGGCCGCCAACGTCGCCCCCGGGACACCGGGCCGCGGCCTGACCGCCCAGGGGCTGCATTTTCAGGCGGCGCTGCCACGGATCGACGGCCGGCCCGCGGCCGAGGACCTCTCGGCGGCGGTCGAGCGGCTGGTCGCCGAGGTGGCCGCCGCCTGGGCCGGTCCCCGCGCGCCGGCCGTGCGCGTCCTGCCCCGGCAGCTGGCTCCCAGCGAGCTGCCGGGGCCCGGCGCCGACCTGGAGCCCGGGGTGCCGATCGGCGTCGCGGAGCGAGACCTGTGCCCCGTCTACCTGGACCTCGCGGGGGGCGATCCCCATCTCCTGGTCTTCGGCGACGGCGAGAGCGGCAAGACGAACCTGCTGCGAGCGTTCCTTCGCGGGCTGATGGCCCGCCACACCCCCGACCAGGCGCAGGTGCTCGTCATCGACTACAGGCGCACGCTGCTGGGCGTGGTCCCGAGCGACTACCTGCTCGGCTACGCCGGGGCGGAGCCCGCGGCCGTCCAGCAGGTCGCCGAAGCGGTGCAAGCGCTGGGCCGCCGGCTCCCGGGCGCCGATCTCTCGGTCGATCAGCTCCGCGCGCGCAGCTGGTGGCAGGGCCCCGAGGCCTACGTGGTGGTGGACGACTACGACCTGGTCGTGACCCCGACCGGCGACCCGCTGGCGCAGCTGCTCCCGCTGCTCCCGCAGGCGCGTGACATCGGACTGCATCTGCTGATCACCCACCGGGCGGGCGGCGCCGGACGGGCGCTCTACCAGCCCCTCTTGCTGCGGCTCAAGGAGCTGGGCAGCCCTGGTCTACTGCTCAGCGGCGACCCGCTCGAAGGTGTCCTGCTGGGCGGTCAGCGGGCCACGCCGCAGCCACCGGGGCGGGGCGTCCTGGTCAGGCGGCACGACCGCCCGGCCCTGCTGCAGGTCGCTCTCAGCGAGCCCTGACCCTGGCCGCCGTCGCCGGTCTCATGTACCTTGGCGGACGCCATGCCTGAAGGGCCAGCGGCCGATGTGACCAAGCCGGCACTGCCGGCGCCTTTCAGAGACCGGGGCACTGAGATCTCGCGGCTGGAGGGCTTCAGCGATTGCGCTTTCGCGTTCGCGATAACACTGCTCGTCGTCTCGCTCGACGTGCCAAGCAGGTTCAGCGCCCTACTCGATCTGCTGCGAGGCTCTCCGAGCTTCGGGTTGTCCTTCGCGATCATCGCGAGCATCTGGTACGCCCACTACCGCTTCTTCCGCCGTTACGGCGTCGAGGATACCGTCACTGTGCTGCTGACGATGACGCTGCTCTTCGTGGTGCTCCTCTACGTCTATCCCTTGAAGTTCGTCTTCAGGCTGGCGTTCAGCGCGAGTCCGGGCGCCATCGCCGACCGCGATGTCCCGCTTCTCTTCACGATCTACGGGCTGGGTTTCACCGCGGTGTGGGTTGTGTTGGGCCTTCTCTACATCAACGCCTACAGGCAGAGAGGCAAACTCGAACTGACAGAGTGGGAGGCGTTCGTGACCCGCACGTCGGCGATCCAGCATCTGTCCATCAGCGGGTTCGGACTGCTGTCCGCGGCGATCAGCTACCTGGTGCCCGAACCGTTCACGGCGACCGCCGCCGGCTTCACCTACTTCCTGATATTCATCGCGCA
>JALYYF010000004.1 GCA_030946725.1 Candidatus Dormiibacterota bacterium | reverse complement strand
AGCCGGTGCCGGGCCGGTGCGGGAGGCATCAGAAGGGCCAGGAGCAGCGTGGGACCGGCGGCCACGGCCAGCGGCTTGACCAGCACGCCCAGCGCCATCAGCCCACCGGCGAGGAAGGCCAGGAGTGTCCATCGGCGGCCGGAGACCCCGGCCTCCAACGCCAGTGCCACAGACAACACGGCCAGCGCCATGGCGGGGCCGTCTGACTGGAAAGCGACCGATTCCCGAAGGCTGATGGGGTCGGCGGCGAGCACGGCCATGGCCAGCAGGCCGACGCGCCGGTCCGCCAGGAGGCTGCCGATCCGGTAGACGGCGACGAGCCCCGCCAGCGAGAACAGGAAGACCCCGATGCGGGCGGCGACCAGCGTCTGGCCGAGCAGGTTGAAGAAGGGCAGGAGCAGGAGAAGGAAGCCGGGCGGCTGGGAGCTGTAGATCTCACTGAAGAGGTGGTGTCCCGCCGCCAGCGCCCGAATGGACTGCCAGTAGGCGCCCTCGTCGTAGTCGATCTGGCCGCCGGTCAGGATGGGCAGGCGCAGGATCAGCGCCAGGGCCAGGACTGCCGCCGGAGCCAGGCCCGCATTTACCGCGTCGCGGGCCCCGGTCGCCAGGACTCTCCGCCCGGTCCCGGCCCTGAGGGGGCTCGCCGGTTCGACCCGGGCCGTCAGGCGACCTGCCGGGCCGCTTCGTCGACCTCGACATAGCGTTGCTGAGCGCCCGGGCGTGGCAGGAGCACGAGCGCCGCCGCCGCCAGCAGCAGCGCGTTGCGGGCCCCGATCAGGCCCAGGAAGACGATCGGATAACTGTCGGGCGTGCTCAGCCCGTAGAGCTGGAACTCGCGATAGGCGAACGGGTAGATCAGGGTGGTGAGGATGCAGACCGCGATCCAGAGAGGGTTGTACTCGCCTTCGACGAGCGCGACCAGGGGGACCACCCAGATCAGGTACTGGGGGCTGAAGACCTTGCTCGTGCACATGATCACCAGCACGCAGGCCAGCAGCGCCTTGGCCAGGCTCAGGTGTCCGGTGAACTGTCGCCAGTAGACCCAGAGGCAGCCCCCCACCAGCGCGAGGGATGAGAGCGCTCCGAGGGGGGTCTCCAGTGGCCCGACCATGTTGAAGGAGTGGAAGGAGTGATCCGGCCAGGCTGGGAGCCCGATCCAGGAGCCGACCCATAGAAGCGTCGCCGGCACCGATTCCACCTGTATCGGCCGCAGCGTGTTGTAGGTGAAGGATGAGAGCCACCCGTCGGGGTTCAGGGCACGAGCGAGGGCAAAGCCCGCCACTGTCACCACCCCGAAGATCCCGACGCTGCGAAGGAGTGGCCGGGGCGGGACCGTCCAGAGCTTTCCAGAGCCGGTCTGCCGCCACTGCTCGATCACCAGCAGGGGCATCAGAAAGAGCGGGTAGAGCTTCATCAGGGTTCCGGCGGCGATCAGTAGGTAGGCAAGGTCGAAGCGGTTTCGGCGCGCGGCCCAGTACGCCGCCACCGTAAGCACCGCCGGGACGAGATCGAAGCGGCCCAGCAGCGTGCTCAGGCCGCCAACCACGCAATAGACGATGAAGACCTCGGCGGCGCGCCGGGACTCGAAGCGCCTGAACGCGAAAAACGACACCGCCAGCAGGCCGAGCATCCAGAGAGCGAAGACGGTTATGTAGTCGGGCAGCGGCGGCAGCAGTGTCAGCGAGAAGGCGACTATCGACAGTGGGGGGTACTCGAGTGGAAGTGAGCGCAGAGGCGGCGAGCCCAGCCAGAAGGCCTGCGCGTAGCGGTGATAGAGGTCGATGTCTCCGTGGCCGTACCTACTGTGCAGCTCGAACGCGATCACCCCGAGCAGGGTCACCAGGACCAGCGCCGGGACCACTCGGTCCCGCCCGGACCGGGGCGTACCCTCAGAGAGGACTTCCAACTGGTTCGAGCGCACTCTAACCTTGTACCAAAGGGGCCCCGCCCGCGGCGAGTACGCGCCTGCGGAGCCTTTCATCGTTTCGTGCAACCGCCACGGGCAGCAACTCTAGCGGAGTTGCCTGACCTTTCCACCGTCCGGACACTGGCTGGCCGGCAGCTGCGGGGGCGCCGGGGACGGGCGGCTTCGCCCATCATTGTTCGTCGTGAACACCTGGCAGGCCCTCTTCATGGGGCTGCTGCAGGGGGCGACCGAGCTCTTCCCCGTCTCCTCGCTGGGCCACGCGGTCGTCCTGCCCGCCCTTCTCCACTGGTCCTATCGCCAGTCCGACCCGACCTTCGTGCCCTTCCTGACCCTTCTGCATCTGGGCACCGCGGGTGCGCTTCTGATCCTCTACAGGGAGGACTGGGCCCGCATCACCGCGGGGTTCTTCCGCGCCGCGCTTCGGGGACGGATCAGCGCTCCGGAGGAGCGGCTCTCGATGCTCCTGCTGGTGGGAACGGCCCCGGCCGGCGTGGCCGGCCTGCTGCTCGAGGCGCCGCTCAAGCGTCTGTTCGCCACACCGCGGGCGGCGGCGGCCTTCCTCGTGGTCAATGGGCTGATCCTGCTCGGGGGCGAGCTGCTGCGCCGGCGCTCGGAGCGGTCCGGGCTCAGCCGTGAGGAGCAGGAGATGCGCTTCAAGGCGGCCGAGCAGATCAGCTTTCGGGCGGCGGCCTTCACCGGGCTGGCGCAGGCCCTCGCCCTGCTTCCCGGGATCTCCCGCTCCGGCGTGACCATGACCGGCGGCCTGCTGGCCGGGCTGCGCCACCAGGAGGCCGCCCGCTTCTCCTTCCTGCTGGCGACGCCGATCATCGCGGCAGCCGGGCTCCTCGAGGTGCCCCAGCTCTTCCGGGAGCCGGCGCCGTTGGGCCTGTACCTGGTCTCCGCGCTGCTGGCCGGGGCGGCGGCGTACCTGAGCGCCCGATTTCTCATCAGGTACTTCCGTTCCGGCCGGCTGGACCCCTACGGCTACTACTGCGGCGCCCTGGGACTCCTGGCGCTCGCCTTGCTACGCTAGGTCGCCATGCAGACTGGAAGCAGACCACTGATGCTCGGACTGGTGGCCCTCGCGGTCTTGTTCGTGGTGCTGGCCGTGCTGTACCTGCTGGCCATCGTGAACTTCGCCGCAAGCACCACTGGGACGCCGCACGTCAAGCACGCCGTCGTCCTCGGCGGTCTCGCGATCGCCTGCCTGGTCGGCGCGAGCTTTCTCCGACCCCGAAGCCGGGTGGCATAAAACGGCGCGGGGGGAACCCAGGTTCCCCCCACGGACCCACCCTCCTTCTCGGGAGTGACGGTTTGGTTTCGGGGGAGACAACTCAAACGGCCGGAGTGAATCCGGCCTTTCGAGTGGCGTCTCTATTCATCTAGGTGGGGAGAATTGGGGCGGGATGAAATTGCTGGTCGAGATTCTGCTCGCGATCGTTCTGCATCCGATCGCCTTTGTGCTGTGCCTGGTCAACATCCTGGGGCGCTCTGATCTCAGTGGGGTGCAGAAGGCGGTTTGGATCGTGGTGACGCTGGTCTGGGGGGTGGGGCCGATCCTCTACATCCTGGTCGGCGGCGGGACGATGTGGTGACGTTCTCTGGGGCTGTCTCCAGCTAGACGACCTTGAGCGCCTCCAGGTGCTGGTCCACCTGGTGGCCGAAGCGGGCGACCTGCAGTTGCTCGCCCATGTGGTGGTGGTAGGGGACGCCGGTGAAGAGATGGTGGCTGCGCGTGGGAACCGAGTCCCCACCGTCCCACTCCCGGCGCTGGAGGTCGATGTAGCCGTCCTGCTGCCTTGCCTTCATCGCTTCCAGCAGCGAGCTGAACCCGTGGCCCATCGCGTGTTGGGCGGCGAGGGTGACGAATATGAAGCCCACGCCCATTTCCGCCAGCTCGTCGAAGGTCATCGGGGAGCCCTCGTTGAACCATTTGAACGATGACGAGTAGTTGAACGCGAAGCGCGCCTGGGGGAAGCGCTTGCGGATCTCCTCGTGGAAGCGCTCGGTGGGGCCCCGTTCGGCGGTCGGGAACTCGCACCAGAGCAGGTCCGGGATGCCCGAGTCGAGGTAACGCAGGCCTCGCTCGATGGCCAGGTCGAGCCCTCGCTTCGACTCCGGCGCCTCGCTGGCCGAGACCCCGTCGGTCCGCGCGATCACGATGAAGTCGGGATGGCCGAGGTCGTCGGCGACCGCGCGCATCATCTTGAGCTTGGCCACGAACTCGTCCGCGGAGACCAGCGCCTTGCCGGCGATGTGACCGCAGCGCTTGGGCATGACCTGGTCTTCGATGTGGGCGGCGGCGAGGCCGGCGTTGACGTACAGCTCAGTGGTGCGCTGAACGTTGAAGATGTTGCCGTAGCCGACGTCCATGTCGGCCACGACCGGCGGGATCTCCAGGTGGCGTGGCGGTTCGCCCTTCTCGGGGTCTCCGACCGCCATCGTGAGCTGGAATTTCCGGAGTGCGCTGACGATGCGCCGGGCGGCGTCCGCGATCTCGACGCTGGAGTAGAGGTCCATGTCGGTGGTGCCGAGATGACCGATGGCGAAGGAATAGCCACTGAAGTAGACCGCGTCCAGGCCGTGGTACATGACCAGCTCGGCGCCGTGCGGATCGAACACGCCGGGACCGAATACGTAGGGCTGTCCGTCGAGCTTCTGGCGGAGCACCTGGCTGGGGTGAGTCCAGCGGGAGGCGGGAACCTCGAAGCCGTCAGGAAGTAGCGTTGTCGATATCAGCTTCATGGGAACCTCCCTTGCTCAGGCGTTCTCGTGGTCGACCAGGCAGTCGTCGGGGCAGTTGCACTCCGCGAGCTCGGCCGTCGAAATCACGTCGCTGGATCGAACCAGTCTATTCATGGCGGCAACGCTATCAAAGGATTCGATCGTTGACCAGGATCTGGCGATTGGAAATACCAATGAGTCCATGAGAGCAGCCGATATCAGGATTCGGCGGGAACGCTGGTCAACAGGTCGAGGAAGGCGGCGACCACACCTGTCGGGTCGCCGGCGTCCCGGCGTCGCATGGCGACGATGCTCCGGCGCATCGGTGAGCCGTCTCCGATCTCGACCCGGCTCAGCTCACCCGCCGCCAGCTCACGGGTGATCGCCGTCCGCGGCAGCAGCGCCACGCCGAGGCCTCGCTCGACCATCTTCTTGGCCGCCTCGATGTTGTCGAGCTCCATCAGCCCGCGCAGCGTGACGCCGGCCGAGAGGAATGCGGCGTGGGTGATCTCGTAATAGCTGGAGGTGCGGTCGAACATGATCAGCTGCTCGCTGCCCAGCTCGGCCATCGTGACCCTGTGCTGGGCGGCAAAGGGGTGGTCCGGGGCGACCACCAGCACCAGCTCCTCTTCATAGAAGGGTCGCAGCTGGATCTCGGGGTGGCGCAGGGCGCGGCCGAGCCCGATCTGGGCCTGATCCGAGAGCACCATCCGCAGCACGTCTTCGGAGTGGCCGGTCTTGACCGCGACCTCGACGCGGGGATGCGCGGTCACGAAGCTCTCGAGGATGGCTGGCAGGATGTAGGTGGAGACCGCCGGCGCTGCCGCCACCTGGAGCTGGCCCGCGCTCCCGCTCTCCAGCTCGTCGATCGCGCGCCTGCCTTCTCGCAGCGCGCGCACAGCCCGCTCGGCGTAGGGGGTGAAGGCTCGCCCCGCCTCGGTGAGGCGCATTCCGTGCCTCGCCCTCACGAAGAGCCGCTGTCCCAGCTCGCGCTCCAGGGCGTGCAGCCTGGCGGTCAGAGTTGGCTGCGTCACGTACAGGCTCTCCGCGGCGCGGCTCACGCTGTTGAGCCGGGCTACCTCCAGGAAGCCCTCGATGTGGACGAGGAGCATAGACGGTCGCTATACATTAACCCGAGTCACATCACCGTGCTCTATGGGACAGCGGGCTTAACCTGAGCCCCGATCCGGTCGCGGCGCACGCCAGAGTGGCGCCGTTGGGACCGACCAGAGGAGAACAACGTGCAAAGGAACGCGATAGTCGTCCTCGCCGTCGTGCTGGTGGCCTTCGTGGCGATCGGCGGCTTCCTGATCTTCAGGCAGACCGGCGGCGGCGGTCAGAACCGCACCTTCGACTTCGTGGTCACGGGCAACAAGATGCAGCCGCCCGCGGCGAGCGCCAAGCAGGGCGACAACATCACCATGAGCGTGACCACCGACAAAGCCGAGGAGATCCACCTCCACGGATTCGACCTCATGTTCCAGGGTGAGCCGGGCAAGAAGGTGGCCAAGACCTTCAAGGCCGATCGAACATGCGACTGCGAGATCGAGATCGAATCCACGAGCACGCACCTGGGCAGCCTCACGATCACGCCCTAGGTCCTTATCTGCTCGCCCCGCAACTCGGGGGAGGCTGGGTGGGGGCCCTTCAGCTCCCGGCGCGATTCAGGGTGAGGCCGATAGACCCGTGCGCCGGCTTGGGGTCGCTGAACACCCTCGCTGGGCCCTCGACGCTCTCCGCCGAGGTGTCCCAGAGGCGGTTCTGCGCCTCCAGGCGGACCTGCACGAGCTGGGGAAAGCGTGCCAGCAACCGGTGGCCCATCTCGTGGAGCAGGTGCTGGATGGACATGCTGACGAAGTTGTCGAACGTGTGCCGCAGGTGGTCCGCTACCTGCTCCCCAGCCACGTAGCCGGCGCTCCCGCCGGAGGCGGGGGCGGCGGGCTCGGCATAGCTCCAGAAGACGTCCAGGTACACGTGCAGAGGCCGGTCCCGCCTTTCGGGCAACGTTGTGTAGCGATCCCGGGCGAAGCTGGTGAAGGAGCTTCCCGTCAACTTGACCAGCCGGAGGTCGCGACGGCCGGACTCCAGCTCCATCAGCCCGGAACGATCCACAGAGAGGTCCACCGTGCTGTGCTCGCCGGGCGCCGCGCTGAGCAGCTTGTCGCTGTGCGAACGGTAGGGCAGCTCCTCATAGGAGAGGCGAAGTCGCTCCATCTGGGGATAGGTCTCCAGGAAGCGCTGGGCCAGGAAGGCGACCAGGCCCTCCGCCGTGGCGCCCGGGTACTGGAGGGTCTGCGCGTAGACGAAGTTCTTCATCGTGTCGGTGGCCACGACCTGGGAGTTGTCTCCCTCGGTGTAGGCGGCCAGGAATCCCTCGCCCAGCACCTCCACCGTGATGCGTCCGGCCAGCAGCAGGTTGTCTCGGCCCGTGAACTCGGACTCCGGGATCGCCGGTACCGCCAGCGGAGCGGCGTGGCTGCGGTAGAAGCTGATGTCGGCCTTGCCGTAGCGGATCTGGTGCCGAACCTGCTGACGCTTCCGGCGGTCCTCGGCGATGGCGATTACCGCCTCCAGGCCGGTCTCCAGCTCCTCGGCCCGCGTCCGCCGCAGGCGTTCTCGCAAGACCTGGGCAATCTCCGCCCGGCTACGGCGGTCGACGAAGACGACGAAGCGAAAGCCGAACCGCCGCTCGTACTCGGCGTTGAGCTGATCAAGCTCGGGAAGCACGTCGGTGCCCTGTTCGTCGCGGGAGTACGCGGACATCGCTTCGGACCGCTCGCCGATGCGCGGGTGGGCGTTGAGGGTGGCCAGCTTTTCCTGCTCGTCCATGGCCTGCAGCAGCTGGCGCGCGGCGGCGATGGGGTCGTCGTGGGGCCCCGTCTCCGCCAGCCTGCGCCCGAGCGGTGAGGTCTCTTCGAACAGCCGGGCGTGCTGCGACGGAGCGTCAGGAGCCACGGTAGGAGGCGAATCCGAAGGGTGAGATCAGCAGGGGCACATGGTAGTGACGCTCGTCCTCCAACCGCAGCCGCACGCTCACGCGGTCGCTGAGGTGGGGCGCGCCGGCGAAGTGTGCCTCGAGGTGAAAGCTGAGTTCGTAGTCGCCTGGCTCCAGGGCCTCGGCCAGCCTGAAGCGACCTTCGCTGTCGGTTGCGCCGCGAAACGCGGGTCTACCGCGCCCCTCCAGGACGATGGAAACGTCGGGTGCGGGGGAACCCGTCGCGGTGTCGAGGACGTGGGTGGAAAACGTGATTGACTTGCTCACGTGCTCGTCATCTGGGTGGGTGACCTCCGTTTCAGGGCGCGGCTGGAGGCGGACATGGCGCCAAGGACGGTGGCTGTTCTTCGCCGCCTGCTTCCGCTGCGCTCCAAGATAATCCAGGCGCGCTGGAGCGGTGAGGCGGCCTGGATACCAATGGGCGATCTTGACCTCGACCTCCCGGCAGAGAACGCCACCGCTTACCCGGGCGCCGGCGAGCTTCTGCTCTACCCCGGCGGCTACAGCGAGACCGAAATCCTCTTTCCGTACGGGCGCACGCACTTCGCAAGCACCCTTGGAACCCTGGCCGGCAACCACTTCGCCACCGTGGTCGAGGGTCGTGAGCGGCTCGGCGAAGTTGGCCGCAGGGTGCTTTGGGATGGCGCTCAGGACGTGAGCGTGGAGGAAGAGCCGGCCCGGCCGGAGTCCTGACGGGACCGATCGTCCCCCGCTCGTGGTGATCCGAAATGTCGTGAGGCTTGGAATTTCCAAGGACTTAAGGGCAAGAAGGGGGTGTTTTCTTGCATCACCCCCTTGCAATCCCCGGCCGGTTGACTAAAATACAAGCAGTCGCAGTGAGTGCGGCGGCTCGAGGATCCTCAAGAAAGAGAGAGGAGGGGCCTGAAGCTCGCTTCAGGTTACAGGGTCCTTGGGCTCTTAAAGCTGACCTCACCCCCGCAGCCATGCTCGGTGGAGGTGCGGGGAGGGCAACCTCCCCGCGCCGCC
>JALYYF010000477.1 GCA_030946725.1 Candidatus Dormiibacterota bacterium | reverse complement strand
GCGGCCACCAGCAGCGCCGAGAGGGTGAGCAGGTAGCCGTTGTAGACGTAGGTCTGCGCCTCCAGCGTGCCGAGGAGGTGGCTGGGCAGCTCGCGTCCGATGCGGGGAAGGGCGACGTTCACCACGGTGCCGTCAAGGAAGACGATGCCCGAGCCCAGGATGGCGGCCGCCAGCACCCAGCGCCGGGAGGTCTGCCCGAGGGAAGCGGCGGGGGCTGTGGGAGCCTGCGGCGCCGTCACCTCACCCTCCGGCCTGATACTTCGAGCCGTGGCAGTCCAGGATCATCTCGACCTCGTGGATTGGCGCCGGCGCGTCGGCGACGCCTACCGAGCGGGCTCGCTCGAAGCCTGGCGCGCGGCTCGGGACAGGCTGTTCAGGGAGCATCCTCAGTCGCCCATACCCGCCGAGGAGAGAGCCGCATTCCCGGGACTGCAGTGGTTCGAGCCAGATCCCGCATACCGGGTCGGCGCCCGGATGGAGCCCGGCGACGGCGAGCTGATCGAGATCGACACCGGCGGAGAGGACGGCGTGATCCGCTACCGGCGGATCGGAACGCTGCGATTCCGCCTGCTGGACCGGGACTGCGGGCTCACCGTGCTCTCGATCGTCGGCTACGGCGGCGGGCTCTTCGCGCCCTTCCGGGACGCGACCTCCGGGAAGGAGACCTACGGCGGGGGCCGCTACCTGTTCGACACCATCAAGAACACCGACGCCGGCTGCCTGGAGGTCACTCCGGGATCGAGCGAGGTCGTCATCGACTTCAACTGGGCCACGCACCCTTCCTGCGTCTACAACCCGCGCTATGCCTGTCCCCTGGCGCCACCTGAGAACTGGCTCTCCGTACCGGTCCGCGCGGGCGAGCGCTCCCGCTGAGGCAACTCCCTGGCCTGTCCGTTGGGGAGATCTCGCCTTGAGTGCTGACCGGCTCGCTGAGCTGGCCTGGGAGGTCGTGATGCCGGTGCCGCTGCGGGTCCACCCTCAGCTGGCGCTGGAGGAGGTCCTGCTCGATCGCCTTGTGACCGGCGTGCGGGGACCCACGCTGCGCTTTTGGGAGTGGGGCGAGCGAGCGCTGGTCCTGGGCAGCCACCAGGCGCTGGCCAACGAGGTCGACGTGGAGGCGGCGCGGAAGCTGCGCTTCACGGTGGGGCGCCGGATGAGCGGCGGCGGCACCATGCTGCTGGAACCCGGTCGCAGCATCACCTACTCGCTCTACGCGCCGGAGTCGGTGGTGGCGGGGCAGAGCTTCGTTCAGTCCTTCGCCGCCCTCGACGGCTGGGTAGTCGACTGCCTGCGGGGACTCGGGGTGCCGGCGGAGCACCGGCCCATCAACGACATCGTATCGCCGGAGGGAAAGATCGGAGGGGCCGCCCAGGCGCGCCGGCGAGGCTTCCTGGTCCATCACACGGCGATGGCCTACGAGATCGACCCCGACCTGGTGCCGCGCCTGATCAGGATCGGCCGCGAGCGGCTCTCCCCCCGGGGCGTGCGCAGCGCGGAGAAGGCCGTCTCGCCGCTGGCCCGCTGGCTGCCCATGGGCCAGCAGCGGCTTCTGGAGACACTTGCCGCCTGCTTCCTGGCTCGCTACCCGGCGCGCTTCGGGACGCTCGATGGAGAAGAGCTGGCCACGGCCCACCGGTTGGCTCTGGACAAGTACCGCAAGCGGGAGTGGATCGACCGGATCAGTTGAGGCCAGGCCGTCGAGCTCTCCCCGCTACGAACGGATGTTCCACGTTTTACAGTCCGTTCCTGCGAACTCGGAGACCCAGCTCGTCGCGACTGACCCGCATCGAGAACCCGAAGCGGTCCGCCACCAGCGCCAGCTCCAGGTCGGAGGGTGGAAAGCCCGGCCAGCGGTCAGCCTGGAACTCCCGGTAGCGATCGCTGCTGCGTAGGGGCTCCAGCAGCACCTCCAGGTCTGCCTGGCCACCGTCGAGGAGTGCCTCCAGGTAGTCCGCGCAGGCGCGATCCTCCAGGTGCCCGCGATCGGTACCCGAGGCCACCAGCGTCACCAGCTCCGGCTCCTCCACCACGATCGTCCTGGCGGTGGCCGAAGCCACGACCAGGCTCCCCGCGAAGAGCCGGTCGGCTGCCGCGGACGCCGCCAGCATGCACTGCGTCCCCGAGCTGCTGCGCTGCACCAGGACCCTGCCCCGCAGGTCGGTCTCGGAGACCATCGTCGGCGAGTTGCTGATGGCGATGCCGGGGACCGGCAGGCCCTCCACCTCGGCCGAGACCACGGCTCCCGGCAACC
>JALYYF010000476.1 GCA_030946725.1 Candidatus Dormiibacterota bacterium | reverse complement strand
ATGTTCTCGCCGGCCGCCACGAAGTGGAATCGGGCGTCTCGAAGGCGGTCGTAGGGCGACTTCTTGTCCGGCGTCTGGTGTGAAAAGTAGTGGCGTGCGTACATGTCGCGGCTGTGCTGCCGGGCGGCGTCCTGGAGGACAGGGTCCATCCGCAGGGGCGATACCCCGACGTCTGCTCGGGCGGTGTTGATGCGCTGCAGCATCCTGTCCTCGGCGGCCGCATCAGCTTCCACGGCGAGATTGGCAGGAAACTGGAGCCGGTAGAAGGCGTCCTCGCCCGGGTTCGAGGTGGGGTCGCTGTCCAGGATCCGGCGGCTCTCCACGTTGGCCGGCACGAGCAGGGTTCGAAGCGGGGGCTGCATGAACGTGGTGTGGCCGGTCAGAGTGGAACCCAGGGTCGAGCCGGAGACCAGCGTGCGCGGCGTCCCCGGGAGTACCACCAGCGCGCTCAGGACGAGCGCGGAGACGAGCATGGCGACTCCGAAGGCGGGCACCGCGCTCACCGCGCGGAAGACCTCGGCGCTGAGCCGGGGTCGGAGGCCTGTGATCGCCGCCGTGGCCCAGCGCTGCACGGGCGCGATCGCGACCGCGTGGCCGATCGCGAGAAAGAGCAGGAAGGCGCCGAAGTCGGCAAGCCCCGTCCCCACGCCGAGCGATCGGTGGAGGAGTCCGCCCAGAGGCTCGAAGAGGATGAAGGCCAGGCCGAGCCCGAGCACGAAAGCGCTGAGCTCGGAGGCGTAGGGGACGAAACCTCGTCGCAGCCCATCCAGCACAGCGATGGCGAATGCGGCCAGCAGGGCCACATCGACGAGATTGAAATGCAACGAGGATCGAGTATAGGTTGGTCGTCTGTCCGACGAACAACTGCGCGTCCGTCTCGCCGCCGCCAGGCTCTATGCCATCACGCCGGAAGCCGAGCCGTCCGCGATCGTCCAGCTCATAGAGGCCTGGGTCCGGGGCGGCGTCGACGCCGTCCAGCTCCGGCACAAGTCGCTGCCGCGCGCGTCCCTCCTGGATCTGGCGGTGCGGCTGGCTGAACTCTGCCGCGCAGGAGGGGCTCTGTTCGTGGTCAACGACCACGTCGACATCGCGCTGTCCAGCGCTGCCGACGCGGTGCACCTGGGCCCGGACGACCTCTCGGTCGCCGGGGCTCGCAGGGCAGCCGGGCGCCGCCTCTTGATCGGTGCTTCTGCCTCCACGCCCGGCGCGGCGGTGCGGGCGGAGGCTGCAGGGGCCGACTACCTCGGCAGCGGGCCAGCCTACGCGACACCGCTGAAGACCGAGAAGCGGGTCATCGGTCCGGCCGGAGTGGCCGCCGTGGCGGTGGCGGTCCGCATCCCTGTCTTTGCGATCGGCGGTATCGACCTGGAGCGGGTGCGCGAGCTCAAGGCCGCCGGCGTGGCCCGCGTCTGCGCCATCCGGTCGCTGGCCGGCCCCGCCGACCCGGAAGGCCGGGCGCGACTGTTCCGGGAAGCTCTGTACGAATGAACGAGCTGGAGCTCATCGGCAGGCTCAGGCCATTCCTCTCGGGGTCGGGGGGAGACCTGGTGGTGGGCGCCGGCGAGGACGACGCCGCCGCCTGGCGAGAGCCGGACGGCTCGTTTACGGTCGCCACCTGCGACACCTCCGTGGAGCAGGTGCACTTCGATATGCGCCGCCAGGAACCGGAGGACGTGGGCTGGCGCGCCCTGGCATTCGCGCTGGGTGACCTGGCCGCCAAGGGCGCCAGTCCGACGTACGGACTCGTCTCCGTGTCGGTGCCTCCTGGCTGGCGGATCGAGACTCTGGAGGGCATCTACCGGGGACTCTCAGGGCTGGCCGCGGAGGTCGGTCTCAAGCTGGTCGGTGGCGACACCACCCGGGCGCCGGGCGACGGAGCGCTGACGCTGGCCCTCCTGGGCCGGACCCTGGTTCGGCCGCTTCCGCGGTCGGCGGTGCGCGGGGACTGGTGGGTGGCCGTGACGGGGCCGCTGGGCGGGGCCTCGCTGGAGGTCAGGCGACCGCGACCGCTGCTCGAGCGGGGGGCGGAGCTGGCCGCCGCCGGCTGCTGCTCAGGGGATGTGAGCGACGGACTGCTCCGGGAGCTCGACAAGTTCGCCATGGCCGCCGGCGTCGGTGCACGGCTGGAGCTGCCGCTGGTTCCCTGCGCCGAGGGTGTTCCCCCCGACCGGGCCATCGCCAGTGGCGAGGAGGTCGAGCTGGTCAGCTGCGGCCAGGGTCCGCTTCCTCCGGGGTTGCACCGGGTGGGTCGGCTGACGACCACCACCGGGGTGATCGTGGTCGGCGGCGGCGGAGAGGAGATCCCGATCGAGGAGCGCGGCTATGACCACTTCGAGTGAGCCCTCGGAGGTGGTCACGGCGTCGGCCGAGGAGACGGAGAAGGTGGCGGCCGGGCTCGCCGCCCGTCTGAAGACCGGCGATCTGCTGCTGCTGGTGGGTGAGCTCGGTGCCGGGAAGACCACCTTCGTCCGCGGGCTGGCGCGAGGGATGGGCGTCCGCGGCGACGTGATGAGTCCGACCTTCCAGCTCGTGCGGCTCTACCCGGGAGTTCGCCCGCTGGCGCACGTGGACCTCTACCGTGTCGAGCGGGCATCCGAGCTGGAAGAGCTCGGGCTCGGCGACCTAATCGAGGAGTGCGTTGTGGTGGTCGAGTGGGGCGATCGGCTGGACGCGCGGGACGCCTTGCGGGTGACGATCGAGGCGGTCGACGCCACGCATCGCCGCCTCCGGCTGGAGGGAGGTGCTGCCGCATGGTCCTGGTCATAGACACCTCGTCGGCGCGGTCCGCGCTGGCTCTCGTAGAGGACGGGAGGGCGGCCGCGGAAGACGTGGTGGAGGCCGGTCGCGAGCACGATCTCCGGCGCCGAGTCGCCGCGCTCGTCGACCCGGCCCGGCTCACCGGCGTGGCCGTCTCGCTGGGCCCGGGCTCCTTCACCGGTCTGCGCGCCGGGGTCAGCTTCGGGGTCGGTCTCGCCATGGGCCTGCGGTTGGCGCTCTGGGGCCTGGATCCGCTCCTCCTCCAGGCGGCACGGTCCCGCCGGCCGGCGACAGCCGTCGTGGAGGCCGGCCGCGGCAGGATCTTCTGGCTGGAGCCCGGCTCCGGCGAGCCTCGTCACGGCGACCCGGCGCAGCTGCCGCGGCAGTTTCCCGCAGTCGGCTGGCTCCGCCCCGCCGCCGGAGACGCGGTGAGAGGAGCCGGAATCCGGCTGCTCGTGGAGGACGAGCTGATGAGCTTTGCCGAGGCCTCGGCCTCGCAGCTCCAGGCGGCTCCGGAGCTTGGCTATGGTACCGTCAGTCTTCGGTACATGGAGTCCTTCGCACCGTTGCGGGGTCAGTCATGGTAGAGCTCCGGCGCCAGCTGGC
>JALYYF010000472.1 GCA_030946725.1 Candidatus Dormiibacterota bacterium | reverse complement strand
CGGCGTCCAGCACCGCGCCGGCGGGCAGAAGCTCCTGGCCGTCGCTGTTGTTGACGGGCCGGCGCAGTGTGCGCCCGGGCAGCTGCTCGCGATCGGTGATCAGCGACATCCGGTTGTAGACCCGCCGGAAGGGCGTCTCCACGAAGCCGAACTCGTTCACCTTGGCGTAGGTCGCCAGGGAACCGATCAGGCCGATGTTCGGACCTTCCGGAGTCTCGATCGGGCAGATCCTTCCGTAGTGGCTGTGGTGGACGTCGCGGACGTCGAAGCCGGCGCGCTCGCGGGAAAGACCACCCGGTCCCAGCGCCGAGAGCCGACGCTTGTGGGTCAGCTCGGCCAGGGGGTTGACCTGGTCCATGAACTGGGAGAGCTGGCTGGAGCCGAAGAACTCCTTGATGGCGGCGACCACGGGCCGCGCATTGATCAGGGAGGCGGCGGTGACCGTGTTGGGATCGGAGATGGTCATCCGCTCCTTGATGATCCGCTCCATCCGGATCAGGCCCATGCGGAACTGGTTCTGGAGCAGTTCGCCCACCGCCCGTACGCGGCGGTTGCCCAGATGGTCGATGTCGTCGGCGACCTGGCGGTCGCGCGGCGAGTTGTTCAGCTCGACCAGCTTGCGCAGGATGGCGATGAAATCACCCTTCTCGAGGATGCGGAGGCTCCGGTCCCGGACCCGCTCCTGGATGTCGTCCGCCTCGCGGCCCAGGCGCTTGTCGACCTTGTAGCGGCCGACCCGGCCGAGGTCGAAGCGGCGGGGGTTGAAGAACAGGCTCTGGAGCAGGTTGCGCGCGTTGTCGACGCTCGGGGGGTCGCCTGGGCGCACGCGCCGGTAGAGCTCCAAAAGGGCGTCGTCGGCCCGCGCCGTGGTGTCCTTGTCGAAGGTCGACTCCAGGTAGTGGTGGTCGGGATCGTTGTCCACGTCCCCGAACAGCTCCATGAAAGCGCGGCGCTGGGCCTCCCGGTCGTTGTCGGTGCCCTTCAGCTGGGGCAGCTCGAGCGCCTTCAGCAGCACGGTCACGGGGACCTTGCGCTTGCGGTCGATCTTCACCGTGACCAAATCCTTGGCCGAGGTCTCGATCTCGAGCCAGGCACCCCGGTTGGGGATGAGCTTGGCGCCGAAGAGCTTGCGGCCGGTGGCCGGGTCCTCTGCGGCCGTGAAGTACACGCCCGGCGAGCGGACGAGCTGCGAGACCACGACGCGCTCGGTCCCGTTGACGATGAAGGTGCCCTCGTTGGTCATCATGGCGAAGTCGCCCATGTAGACCTCGGACTCCTTGATCTCGCCCGTCTCCTTGACGGTCAGGCGCGTACGGATGCGCAGGGGCGCCGCGTACGTCATGTCGCGGTTACGGCACTCCTCGACGGAGAACTTGGGCTGGCCGAACTCGTAGTCGAGGAACTTCAGCTCAAAGTTCTTCCCCGTGTAGTCGGTGATAGGGTTTATCTCGTCGAAGAGCTCCCGCAGACCCTCGGTCGTGAACCAGTTGAAGGAATCGATCTGCGTAGCGATCAGATCCTTAAGCTCGACAAGGTTCGGGATACGGCCGTAAGATCGGCGCGTGGGAGCCTTCATGTCAGAGATCATCAAAGGGACAGCCTCCTAGAAAGCAAACGAGCACGCTGAAACCGGGGTTGGGTCAGCGGCTGGCGCAGCACGAACGACTATCATAACAAGTCTCGTGCCAGCGGTATTCCAATCGACGCCGTAATCCAAACGTTGGGCGAGCCCGACTGGAGTTCCCTCCGAGCCGAGTTCCCACTGCTGGACCGATGCATCTACCTGAACGCCTGTTCGCTGGGCCCACTCCCACGCGCCGGCCGCGAGGCCCTCGCCCGCTACGCCGCCGACTGGGACCGGGAAGGCACCCCGGTCTGGTACTCGACCTGGATGCCCCTTCTAGCGCGCTTGCGCGCACGACTATGTGAACTGCTGGGAGCGCCGGCCGATTCCCTGGCGCTTGCACCCTCCGTCTCGGTCGCACTCACCACCCTGGCCTCCTGCATCCCCCGCGACCCGGCGGCGGGCCGGCTGAAGGTGCTGATCGGCGAGCTGGATTTCCCCACCCTGGGCCACCAGTGGCTGTCCCGAGGCGACCTCGACGTGGAGTGGGTGCCTTCGCCGGACGGCGTCAGCATTCACCCCTCGGCCTTCGCCGAGCGCCTGGGCACCGGCGTGGCGCTGGTCGCCACCACCCACCTCTACTACACCACCGGCTACCTGCAGGACCTGCGGGCGCTGGCCGAGGCGGCCCACAAGGCCGGCGCCTTCCTGCTGGTGGACGGTTACCAGGCCGTGGGCTGCGTGCCGGTGGACGTCGCCGAGCTCGACGTCGACTTCTACGTCGGCGGCTGCCTCAAGTGGCTGTCCGGGGGGCCGGGCACCGCCTTCGCCTACGTACGCCCGGAGCTGATCGAGAAGCTGGAACCGCGGGGGACCGGCTGGTTCTCGACCGCCGACCCCTTCTCCTTTTCGCTGAAGGCGCTGGAGTGGGCACCGGACGCTCGACGCTTCGAAACGGGCACCTGGCCGGTGCCCTCCCACTACGCGGCCCTGGCGGCGCTCGAGCTGATACTGGACCGGGTCGGCGTGGAGGCGATCTGCTGCCGGCTGCGCCTCTTCACCGGACGGATCCTGGAGCGCTGTGAGGCGGCGGGCGTCCGCACCCTGACGCCGGCCGAGCCGGAGAGGCGGTGCGGCATGGTGACGCTCGAGTGCGACCGGCCCGAGGAGGTGGAGCGGGCCCTGCTGGCCGACGGCGTGGTCGTCGACTCCCGCCCCGGCCGTGTGCGGCTCTCACCCCACTGGTGCCTGACCGAAGAAGAGCTGGAGCGGGGCCTGGACCTGGTTCTGGCCCGAATTCGAGAGTTGCGGCTCTGAAGCGGCGGCTCCCACCAGCAAGGTGACGGATCGCGACGCGTCTCCTTGACTGAAGAGACCCCTCCCTACCCTCCCCGCAAGGGGGAGGGACAAGAAGGGCGGAGGGGGCCGGCGGCGGAGGCGTGCCTCCCATGCCCTAAAGGAGATGGATCGCGATGCGCCACATGACCCACGACCAGTGGCGGACGTTCGTGATGGAGGGGACTCGCACCGGGAAGCTGGCCACCGTGCGGAAGGACGGCGGACCCCACGTGGTGCCTGTGTGGTTCGTCCTCGACGGCGACGACTTCCTCTTCACCACCGGGGAGGCGACCGTCAAGGGCCGCTCGCTGCTTCGCGAGGGCAGGGCGGCCATCTGCGTCGACCTGGAGGAACCGCCCTTCGCCTACGTGTCAGCCGAATGCGGGGTCCAGGTCAGCCGTAACCAGGCCGAGCTACTGCGCTGGGCCACCACCATCGGCGGCCGCTACATGGGCGCCGACCGCGCCGAAGAGTTCGGCCGCCGCAACGCCGCCCTCGACGAGCTCCTTGTGAGACTGACACCGATCCGAGTGATCGCACTGGCAGAGATCTCGGACTAGAGGGACCCCCTCCCTACCCTCCCCGCAAGGGGGAGGGAGAAATTGCAGACGTCACTGGGGAGGCCGGATTTACTCCGGCCGTCTGAGTCCCTTCTTCCCAGCGACTCCCAAACGGCACTCTGCGGGAGGGGGCACGTGGGGGAGGCCTGCCTCCCCCGCGCTACTTAACGTCGGCCGTTGCCCCAGCTTCGCGGAGGCGGGCGGCGGCCTTTTCGGCGTCTTCCTTGCTGACGTTCTCGAGGACGTTGCGGGGAGCCGCGTCGACCAGGTCCTTGGCTTCCTTGAGGCCCAGCTGGGTGA
>JALYYF010000401.1 GCA_030946725.1 Candidatus Dormiibacterota bacterium | reverse complement strand
GCACCGTGTTGAGCAGGTCGTAGCGACCGGCGAGGCGGTCGAACATTGCCTCCACGGCGGCGGGATCCCTCTCAGCCATGCCCAACATGCCAGTGATGCAGCAGCTCTGCTTCCCTCTCCACGGAGAGGCCGGCAGGCGCACGAACGCGGCCGCCCGCGTCGACCTGGGGGTGGGTGGGACCGGCCTGGCGGGCCCAGGCCAGCGTGTCTGCGATGGTCTCCTCCAGGGGTCGCAGCCGGAGACCAGCGGCGAGCGCCCGCTCCACGGGACTCACATGACCGGTCGCCATTTTGGCGGGCAGCCAGAGTGGTAGGTCCGTCCAGGGCTGCACCTCATGACCACCCAGGAAGCCCTCAGGGATCCATGTGAACCGGGCGTCCGCGCCGGTGACTTCCAGGCAGCTCTGCAGAAGCTCGCCCAGCGTCAGCCTCGACTCAGGGCCCGTCACGTTGAAGGTGCCCGGCGCGCCGCGCTCCGCCATGTCCAGGATCCACGCCGCCTCGTCGCGTGCGTCGATGTACTGGACGGGCCAGTTCTGCGCGGCCGGCACGAGGACCTCCCCTCCCCGCGCAAGGCGGAGCGG
Source organism: Candidatus Dormiibacterota bacterium (assembly GCA_030946725.1). Taxonomy (GTDB): domain Bacteria; phylum Chloroflexota; class Dormibacteria; order Dormibacterales; family Dormibacteraceae; genus Nephthysia. The sequence continues at coordinate 8,426 of JALYYF010000401.1, read as the reverse complement.
CCAGTAGGTGAAACGGTTGGTCGGGTCGTGGGGACCGGCGATCAGCCCGGAGCGGACGTTGAGCACGCGCCCGGGATAGAGCTCCTCGGCGGTGCGCTCGCAGAGCGCTTTGAGGGCACCGTAGTCCCGGTTCACGTCCTCGCCGGCCGGGTCCTCGAGCTCAAGGACTCGCGCGTCCTCCGACTTGTCGAACTGTGTGATCCCATAGACGGACACCGACGACAGAAAGGTGTAGTGGCCGGCTCGGCCGCCAAGCCGTTCGGCCACGCTCCTCACCTGGCGGGGGACGAAGCCCGAGAGGTCGACCACTGCATCCCACACTCCGCCGTCGAGGGCGGCGAGGTCCCCGTCCCGATCCCCGACGAGCCGCTCAACGTCGGGAAAGAGCTCGGGGTTGCTCCGGCCCCTGTTGAACATGGCGACATCGTGGCCCCGTTCGAGAGCGGCCTCGACCAGGTGCCGGCCCAGGAACACGGTTCCGCCCAGGACAAGGATCTTCAACAGGACGCTCAGCGTAGAACCTGGGACGGGCTGGCAGTGCGCCGGCTACAGGGCCTCCCAGACCGAGGCTATGCCCTGCCCGACGCCGATGCACATGGTTGCCAGCCCGTATCTGGCGCCCCGCCGCCGCATCTCATGCACCAGCGTGCAGATGAGCCGCGCGCCGCTGCAGCCGAGCGGATGTCCGAGAGCTATCGCGCCACCGTTCACATTGACGCGCTCCTCGTCCAGACCGAGCAGGCGGACGCAGGCGACCGCCTGCGCCGCGAAGGCCTCGTTGAGCTCGACCAGCTCCATGTCGGCGGGCCGCAGGCCGGCCGCGTCCAGCGCACGCAGCGCGGCGGGAACGGGGCCGATGCCCATGAAGTCGGGATGCACACCGGCCGCGCCGGCGGACACGAAGCGCGCCAGTGGTGCGACGCCGCGGCGCCGTGCCTCGGCTGCGCCCATCAAGAGCAGCGCCGCGGCCCCGTCGCTGAGCGGCGAGGAATTCCCGGCGGTGACGGTGCCGTCCTCCTGGAACGCCGGGGACAGACGGCCCAGCGTCTCGCGACTGGAGTCGGCCCGCGGCCCCTCGTCCTCGGTGACGCTCACCGGCTCGCCCTTCCTCTGGGGCACCTGGACGGGCACGATCTCGGGCTCGAAGCGGCCGGCCTGCTGAGCCGCGACTGCGCGCTGATGACTCCTGACCGCGAACTCGTCCTGCGCGGGCCGGTCGACCTCGTAGCGGGCCGCCACACGTTCGGCCGTCTCCCCCATCTGGAGCGTCCCGTACATCTGAGCCAACCGGGGGTTGACGAGCCGCCAGCCCAGAGCAGTGTCGTAGGCCGTCTGCGGGCCACGGGCGAAGCCAACACCTGGCTTCGCCATCACCCAGGGCGCCCGGGACATGCTCTCGACGCCGCCGGCCAGCATCACGCCGACGGCGCCGGCCTGGATCTCGCGAGCAGCGCTGATCGTGGCCTGCATGCCTGAGCCGCAGAGCCGGTTGACGGTCTGTCCGGGGACCTCGACCGGGAATCCGGCCAGCAGGAGGCCCATCCGGGCGACGTTACGGTTGTCCTCACCGGCCTGGTTGGCGCAGCCGAAGACCACGTCTTCCACCTCCGACGGCTCCACGGCCGCCCGCGAGACCGCCTCTCTCATCACGAGCGCCGCCAGGTCGTCGGGACGGACGTCCTTCAGCTGGCCTCCGTACTTACCCATCGGCGTGCGTGCGGTCGCCACGACGACCACGTCCTGCAGCTCGGCCATGCTCCCGCTCGGGACCTCAGCGTCCCTGGAAGCGGGGGGCTCGCTTCTCCAGGAAGGCGCTGACCCCCTCCCGGAAGTCCTCGCTCTCCATCATCACGCCCTGGAGGTTGAACTCGAAATCCATCGCCTCCTCCAGGGTGGCGGCCGTGGCGAAGTTGACGGAGCGCTTGATGGCGCCCAACGCGCCCGCCGGCCCGGAGGCGAGCCGCTCCGCCACCTCACGCACGCTCGGCTCCAACTGCTCACGGCCAACCAGGCGATTCACCAGCCCCAGCCTCGACGCCTCATCCGCGCCCAGAGGCTCCCCCGTGTAGAACATCTCCAGCGCCTTCCCGGGGCCGATGAGCCTTGGAAGCAGCCAGGTCGCGCCCCCGTCGACGGTGAGACCGATCTTCACGAAGGCCTCCACGAAGGAGGCCTCGGGCACGGCGTAGCGGAGATCGCAGGCGAACGCGATCGAGGCTCCGATCCCGGCCGCCGCGCCGTTGACCGCCGCAATGGTCGGCTTTGGCATCCCATGCAGCCGCTGCAGGATGAACTCGTACTCCCCGCGGATCGCGTCGACCGCCCCGGTCCGCTCCTGGAACTCCCGGACGTCGGCGCCCGCGCAGAAGGCCTGCCCTTCCCCGACCACCACCAGCGCACGGACCTCGGACGAGCGCTCGGCCTGCTTGACGGCCTCGGCCAGCGCGCGGCGCAGAGCGTCGTTGATGGCGTTTCTACTCTGCGGGCGGTTGAGTCGCAGCCAGGCGACGCCGTTGTCGACCTGATAGCCGAGGACCGACCCGAGTGCCGCTTCGGTCATTGCCTCACCGTCCCTTGAACTGCCCCTCGCGCTTCTCCAGGAAGGCCCGCATGCCCTCTTTCTGGTCCTCCGTGGCGAACAGGAAGTAGAAGTTCTTGCGCTCCGCGGCCAGGCCCTGGGACAGGGGTGTTTCGAGCGCCGCGTTGACCGCCTCCTTGGCCATGCGCAGCGCCAGCGGCGGTTTGGCGGCCAGCTGGGCTGCCAGGTTGACGGCCACCCTCACCGTCACCTCGGCGGGAACGACCTTGTTGACCAGGCCCAGCTGATACGCACGCTGCGCGCCCAGAGGGGAGCCGCCGAGGTTGATCTCCATGCCAACGTACTTGCCGACGGTCCGAGGCCAGCGCTGAGTGCCGCCGGCTCCAGGGATGATGCCGAGGTTGATCTCGGGCTGTCCGAAGCGGGCGCTGTCACCGGCGACGATCAGGTCGCACATGAGCGCCAGCTCGCAGCCACCTCCCAGCGCGTAGCCGTTCACGGCAGCGATCAGCGGCTTCGTGAAGGCGGTCACCCGGGTCCAGCTGCCGGTCTGGTCGCGCAGGACCTGCTCGACGGCCGAGCGTTCGGCCATGTCGCCGATGTCGGCGCCCGCGGCGAAGACCCTGGGGCCGCCGGTCAGCACGGCTGCTCCGATATCGGCGTCACCATCCAGCTCGGCAAGCGCGTCGCCGAGCTCGTCGATGAGGCCGGGGCTCAACGCGTTGAGCACCTTGGGCCGGTTGAGGGTCACCACACCGACGGCGCCGATGCGGTCGAGGAGAATGCTCTCGAACCCCATCGCCGTATCATCCGGCATGTGGCGAGCGTCCTGCGAGACAGCTACGGCCGGATCGCGGACGACCTCCGCATCTCGGTCACGGATCGATGCAACTTCCGCTGCATCTACTGCATGCCCGCCGAGGGCCTGCGCTGGCTGAACCGCCAGGACATCCTCCGCTTCGAGGAGATCACCCGGCTGGCTCGCCTGTTCGTACGCCGGTATGGCGTCCGGACCATCCGGCTGACTGGCGGTGAGCCGCTGGTCCGGGTCCGGATCGAGGAGCTGGTGGGCATGATCAACGAGCTCGACCCCACGCTCGACATCACGATGACCACCAACGGGGTGCTGCTCAGAGACAAGGCCGAGCCGCTGGCCCGCGCCGGCCTGAAGCGGGTCAACATCTCGCTGGACACGCTTCACATCGATCGCTTCCAGGAGATCGCGCGCCGCGACGCCTTCGCCCGCACGATGGAGGGCATCCAGGCGGCGGAAGACGCCGGCCTGAGCCCCATCAAGCTCAACATGGTGGTGCTGAAGGGCAAGAACGACGACGAGGTGGTCGACTTCGCCCGGCTGGCTCGCGAGAAGGGCTACGACGTCCGTTTCATCGAGTTCATGCCTCTGGACGGCGACGAGATCTGGTCCAACGACCTGGTGGTTCCCAGCCGCCGGATCCAGGAGCAGATCGAAGACCAGTTCCCGCTGGTTCCCGCGCCGTCTGCCCGGCCCGGTCCCTCCAGCGGCTTCCGCTTCGCCGACGGAGCCCCGGGCGGCGTCGGCTTCATCTCATCGGTGTCGCAGGCCTTCTGCAGCACCTGCAACCGCATCCGGCTTACCGCCGAGGGCGGTCTCCGCACCTGCCTCTTCTCCCTCCACGAGACGCCGCTTCGCGACCTCATGCGCGGGGGCGCGTCGGACGACAATGTCTGCCGTGTTATCGAGCAGGCGGTCTGGGCCAAGGAGGAGGGCCACCTGATCAACCAGAAGGGCTTCGTCCGGCCGGCCAAGAGCATGTCCCAGATCGGCGGGTGATCGAACCCGCGGCGGGCCCCCTCGAGGGACAGGTCGCGCTCGTCACGGGCGCCGGTCAGGGGGTGGGCCGTCACGTCGCGCTCGAGCTGGGCGCGCAGGGGGTGGCCGTCGCTCTCGCCGCCCTTTCCGTGGAGGACCTGGACGAGGTCGCGGCCGAGGTGGAGGCGTCCGGGGGTCAGGCGCTGGTGGTCCCGAGCGACGTGACCGACCCTGGCTCGGTGCAGTCGATGGTCGGCCGCGTGGAGGGCAGCCTGGGGCCGGTCGGCCTGCTGGTGACCGCCGCGGAGCGGCCCGGGCCTGCCCTCGAGTTTCTGAACGGCGATCCGGACCAGTGGTGGCGCGTCGTGGAGGGCGCCCTCCGCGGCCCCGCGCTCTGCGCCTACTACGTCCTCAAGCGGATGGTGCCCAGGCGGCGCGGCCGCATCGTGAACGTCCTCGGGGACTGGAGCCTCGGCCCGGCTCCCGTCCTGTCCGAACTGGCCTGCTCCGAGGCGGCCGTCCTCCGGCTGACCGACAGCCTGGCGCTGGCCTCCTGGAGCTATGGGGTGTCCATCTTCGCGGTCAGCGCCGGTCGGGCGGCCATCGAAGCCGGTCCGGACCCTGAGGAGGAGACCGTGACGCGGGTGCCGGCCGGATTGCAGGAGGCGGGCCGGCTGGTCTCCGAGCTGGCCACCGGCAGCGCCGACCGGCTCACCGGGCGCTTCTTCCGGGTCGGCGACGACCTGCAGGAGCTGGTTCGCCGGTCCGACCAGGTCGAGGCCGAGGACTGCCTGCAGCTCCGGCTGCTGCAGCTTCAGCCGGCGCCGCTCGAGGAGACGCCGGCGGTACGGGGGGTCCTGGCAGCACCGGCGGTGTGGGAGATCAGCCGACCGCCGGAGTCGCCGGCGGAGTCTCTGGCGTTCGGGAAGGAGCGCGAGCCGGCCGAGTCGCCGGGCGCAGAGGACTCCGGGGAAGCGGTGGAGCCGCCCGGGTCCGGCATCCAGCCTGCGCCGGATGGCTCCACCCCCACCAACCTCCCCCCAGCCGGGGGGAGGACGACCCCATCGACGGAGCCTGTCCTCCCCCCGACCGGCGAGGGGAGGTTGGGAGGGGGGCATCCCGAGGCTGCGGAATCGGCTGCCTCCGGCGAAGCCGAGCAGCAACATGTGGAGAAGGCGGCGGAGTCCCCGAAAGCAGCGGAGGCGCGTGAGCCGGAGGCGGAGCCGGAGCCGGCCGGGTCCCCAGCGCCAGAGGAGGCGAACGGCTCTGAGGAACCCCAAGCCGGCGCGCAGCCCAAGGAGGCCGCGAGTAAGGGCGCTGCGGACCGCGACAGCCACGAGGCCGCGCCGCCGGATAGAGTCGAACCGTGATCCAGCGCGAGGACGCCCGCCGCCCGCTCACCGTCAGCGAGCTCGCCTTCGAGGTCAAGCGCGCATTGCGGCCGCTCACCGCGATCCTGGTCAAGGGCGAGGTCAGCGGGATGAAGAGGACGGCGAAGGGCAACTACACCTTCGCGGTCAAGGACCCCGGGGCGGTCATCCAGGCGTTCCTCTATGGAGCCGACGCCAGGCGCCTCGGGATCGTGCCCGAGGACGGCCAGGTCTTCGTGTTCCGGGGACGCATCGACTTCTGGCAGAGCGGTCAGCTGAACCTGATCGTCGACTTCATCCAGTTCGACGACGTCGGCCGGATGCGAGCCCAGCTGGAAGCACTGAAGCGGCGCCTCGAGCTGGAGGGCGCCTTTTCAGCGGCGCGAAAGCGCCGGCTGCCCTTCCTGCCCCACGTCGTGGCGCTGGTCACCTCCCCCACGGGTGCGGTCATCCACGACCTCCAGGAGACGATCCGCGACCGCTACGAGAACATGGAGATCCTCGTCTACCCGGCCCAGGTCCAGGGCACCGCCTCGCCGGGCAGCGTGGTTGCGGCGCTCCGTCGCTGCAATCAGGAAGCGAGGGCTCAGGTCGTCGTGATCGCCCGCGGCGGCGGCAGCTTCGAAGAGCTGTACGCGTTCAACACCGAGCCGGTGGCCCGCGCGATCCTGGCCTCGAGGGTGCCGGTGGTCACGGCCCTCGGGCACACCTCCGACCGCACGGTCGCCGACATGGTGGCCGACGCCGAGTGCCGAACCCCCACCGAAGCCGGCACCCGCGTCGTGCCGCGAAAGGCCGACCTGCTGGAGCAGCTGGCGGCTCGGGGCCGCAGGCTGGACCGGGAGGCCCGGCGGAGGGTCCAGAGCGAGTCGGAGCGGCTGGCGGAGCGCCGCCGGCGCCTCGCTCAGTCGCTGCCCGCGATGCTGCGGAGACGCCAGGAGCGCCTCGACCGCCTGCGTGGCGAGCTGGCCCGCCTCAGTCCAAACCGGCAGCTGCAGCTGCGGCAGGAGCACCTGCGGGGTCTCGATGGCCGGCTGGAGGGCGCGGCCCAGCGAGCCCTCCGTCACCGGACCACCGCGCTGGAGGGCAGGCGCGCCCAGCAGCGGCTGCAACGCCTGGTGGAAGAACGCCTGCGGGCCGGCGAGGCCGGGCTGGCGCAGCGCCGGCGGCGGCTGGAAGCGCTGAGCCCGGACCTGGTCCTGGCCCGCGGCTACAGCATCACGCTCGACGAAGCAGGCCGGGTCCTGCGCTCTGCGGCGGACACGGCCACGGGGCGCCCGATTGAGGTGCGATTGGCGTCGGGCGCGCTGGCGGCCACCGTCGACAAGGTCCACGCCGAGACCGTGGACCAGGATGCCGCTCCTTGAGCCAGGACTTGACCTACGAGCGCGCCCTCGAGCTGCTGGACCAGAAGCTGAAGGCGCTGGAGGATGGAGACCTCACTCTGGACGAGGCCCTCACCGCGGTGGACGAAGCGCGCACCTATCTGCGCGTGTGCCACGACCGGCTGGAGGAGGCCCGCAAGCGGATCGAGGTCCGGCCGGAGGCCCGCGCGGAGGCCAGGCCGGAAGCCAGGCAAGAAACCAGAGAGGACACCGGCACGCTGCTGTGAGGGAGCTCCGGATCGGCGAGGACGTGCTGGCGCCCGACGGCGAGCGTCTGGGCAGCGTCGAGCGCCTGGTGATCGATCCCACGGCTCACCGGGTGACGCACGTGGTGGTCGACGGGCGCGTGCTGGGCCTGGGCCGGCTCCGGGACGCCGGGCCCGACGGTCTGGTGGCGGACGTGGGCCGGGGCGGCATGAGCCGGCTGCCAGAGGTGCACAGCGAGGTCCTGGGAACCGCCGACGAAGCGTGGTCTCCCCCGCCCGGCTACCGGCTCCAGAACTTCCTCAGCATCGCCGAGGCGGTGGTCGGCCAGGTCCCCTACATTCCCCCCGTGCAGGCCGACCTGGACCTCTCCGCCGTGCACGAGATAACGCCCTCCAGCCCCGTCTGGTCTGGCAATAACAGGCTGGGCGAGGTCGCCGACGTGCTTACCGACGACAGCGGCGCGTTGATCGACTTCGTGCTCGACCGCGGCTTTCTGCACGGTCGGGTCCGGGTACCGGCGGGCCGCGTTGTCGAGATCATCGGCAACAACGTGCACGTCGATCTGACCGACGAAGAAGTCCACGAGCTGCCGCCGGAGGACATCCACACGTAGACCGTCTCTCCGCAGCGAAGTCGGGGAGAGACTCCACCTATTACCGCCTCGAGAGGCTGCGCCTCGTCCTCCGCAGGGCTTCAATCAACGTCAACGAGAGGCTTCACGGAGTTTCATTTGCATCCCCCGTCACCTGGGGCTCCCCGGCTCCCGGGTCGGATTGTTGGCCCGGCGACCAGGTTCGCTGGACAGTCTTGGTGAAGACATGTCAAGGGAGGCCACGGAGCTCGAACTACGAGCGGGATCTAGTGCGAGACCCGCGGATCCCCCGTGAACTGAGTCTTGGCCGTCAACGTGGCCCACCGAGCCCAGATCGACGCCCAGACGAGTCCATTTGCGAAAGCAGGCATGTCTGCTGCGTAGTGCTTGTGGTGGAAGGTCCACATCGCTCGGTGAAACTCCCAGAGCATCTTCCGGGTGGACTGCCGGGTGGACGCCCCCTTCACGTGCACGGCCCGGGCGTCGGGCAGGTAGAACACCTTCCAGCCACCGGTCTTGAGGCGGTAGCAGAGATCGATGT
>JALYYF010000351.1 GCA_030946725.1 Candidatus Dormiibacterota bacterium | reverse complement strand
TACTTGCGGCTGTAACCGGTGGTCAGGCAGAAGGCGTCGAGCATCTCGCTGCGCTCCCGCCGGCCAGCTGCCCAATATCGCTCCCCCAGCTCGGCGGCCAACTGGTAGCGCTCCTTGATCCGCATCGGTCCGTCCTCCCATCCGCCCCACCCGCGAGGGACTTCGGTCCGATTCCTAAATGAATGAACGACCCGGCCACGGTTAGATTTTTGATGACTTAACGCGCACCCTTGACTTCCAAACATGCGTTCGAGTATCGTCGTCGGCGAACGCATGTACGCCATACCAACAGGTCGAGCGCAGGACTTCGTGCAGCTGGCCAGCAGGCGGCAAGAGCCCCGAGTTCGTGGACTTGCTCGGCGTCTGGCAGTGAGCGGGGCGGTCCTGGCGCTGCTGCTGGGGCTCGGCTTCGCCCATGCGGTGCAGGGAAGCGCACCGGTCGAATACGAGACGGTGACGGTCGAGCCGGGGGACACGCTCTGGAGCGTGGCCGAACGCCGGTACCCGAATGAGGACGTACGTGGTCGTGTCGCCCAGATCGAGCGCGAGAACGGTCTGAGCGATCCTGTCCTTCACACTGGACAGACCCTCCGACTGCGCTCTTCCTAGACCCGCGGTCATCGCGGGTTTCGGGATAGCTCGCGTTGCCCGGCTAAGCTTGGCCCCGTGAGGGTCGAGTTGATCACCCGGCGAGGCTGCCATCTCTGTGATGAAGCCCTGGCGATGCTGCAATCGCTGGGAGTCGAGGCCCAAGTGCGGGACGTCGACCGGGACCCGGAGCTCTTCGCCGAGTACGACTTTCGTGTACCCGTGATCCGCGTGGAAGGCCGGGTGGTGGGGGAGGGGGCCATTCGGCCAGAGCCGGTGCTGCGGGCGCTCGCACGCCACTCAGCTTCCTGACCGAGGCCCGCGCACGATCCAGCGCCAGACTGTCCACCGCCAGCGGCGCTTCAATCATGCGCACCTTGAGTTCGCTGACTAGGCTTGATGGTTGGTGGCTGAGAGCAACAGCGCCCGGCAGGTGATCCGGACGCTCCCGCATCCAAGGGTGGTGATCGTCGGAGCCGGCTTCGGCGGCCTGGCCTGCGCGCGAAAGCTCAACGGCCGGGCGGTTGACGTCCTGCTCATCGACGAGCGCAACTTCCATCTGTTCACGCCGCTGCTCTACCAGGTGGCCACAGCGTTGGTGACGCCCAGTGATATCTCGTACCCGCTGCGGCGCGTCTTCCGGCGCTCCTTGAACGTTCGTCCGTTCCAGGCGCGGGTCACCGACGTCGATTTTCAGCGCAAGGTGGTGACCGTGGGCCGTCACCGGGAGATCTCCTACGACTTCCTCGTGCTCGCCAGCGGCAGCACGAACAACTACTTCGGCAATGAGCAGATCGCGCAGCACGCCATAGGCCTGAAATTCCTGGAGGAGGCCACCCGTCTCCGAAACCATGTGCTGTCCTGCCTGGAGCGGGCGGACCAGGAAACCGACCCGGAGGAACGCAAAGCCCTGCTCACTTTCCTGGTCGTGGGCGGCGGCCCAACTGGAGTCGAATATTCGGGTGCCCTCGGAGAACTGATCCATCTGGTCGCCGGGAACGACTATCCCTCGATCGCGCCGAAGGAGGTCCGGATCATCCTCGTCGAGGGCAGGGACCGCCTCCTCGGCATGTTCGCCGAAAGGCTCGGTAGCTACGCTCGCCGCGTGCTGGAGAAGCGAAACATCGAAGTCATCACAGACACTCTGGTGAGCTCCGCCGACGAGCGATCGGCCACGCTTTCCAACGGCGCGACGGTGGCGACGCGCACGATCGTCTGGTCCGCGGGCGTTACTCCCGATCACCCCGACGTCGAACCTTCGCCTCCCAAGAGCCGGAGCAAGCGGCTCGACGTCGATGACCGGCTGCGAGTAGCCGGAGCGGCGAACGCATTCGCCATAGGCGACGTTGCCGGGGCCGCGCAGAACGGAGAGGAGTTGCCCATGCTCTCGGCGCCGGCCATGCAGCAGGGACGCTACCTGGCGCGGGAGATAATGCGCCTCGTCCAGACCGGCGAGCCCGCGGCGGAACCGTTTCGTTACTTCGACAAGGGAACCATGGCGACGATCGGCCGCAACGCCGGGGTGGCGCAGCTCCGAGGCGGGATCATGCTCACCGGCATCCTCGGCTGGCTGGCGTGGATCTTCGTCCACATCTACTACCTGATCGGCTTCCGCAATCGCCTGATCACGATGACGACCTGGGCCTGGAACTATCTACGGTTCGACCGGCCGATCCGGCTGATCCTGCAGAGCCAACCGGATCCCGAGGTTGAGTCGAACAGCGACCAATCGGCTGCGCCAGGCGGGTCGGCCCTCGACGGCGGCGCCGCCCGGCGCCGCAGTAAAACCTGAGCGAACCACCCCCTTTTCCAGAGCTCTCGAGACGAACGGGAGGAGGCCCTGGGGCCCACAAGTTGCTAACGATAATGACGGTTTACGATAGCATCGAGCCCTGGGCGGGACCTGCGCGGTGAACGCCGGAGCTCAGAGCCGCCCTGCATTTCCGAGACCGCGCCTCGGGCGCGTATCGAGGACGCCTCGGCGCGGAGAATCGCTGCCGAGCCGGTCCGGAGCCTTCAACGGCGGCTGAGGTCGAGCCTGACCTGACGACGTTCTCGAGCGCCGCGCCGGCCCTGAAACGGCTGGGACGCCGGAGAGCCCTGGAGAGTCCTGGAGAGCCGGGGCTCGAGCAGCACTGAGGCGATGATGCCGCCGGTTCAGGGGCCGGCGGTTCAGCCGCCTGAGGCGACTGAGACCGCCGGTCACCCTGGTGGCTCTCAGTGAGAGCCTGAAGACCGAATGCGGTTAGGAGCGTGAGCCCCTTTGTGCCGCGCGCTTGGCAGCAAGCGCCTCTCGGGCCTTGGCCAGCGCCGCCCGCCGGGCCTGCAGGACGGCGGGATCGCTGATCTGCCGTCGTGTCTTCGACGCCGAGGGCTTGGAGACCTTGCCATCCAGCGTGCGACTGAGACGTCGCTGTAGCGCGAGGAGCTCTCGGGACGCCGCAGTACCGCCGCCAGAGGAATGACCCTGGAGCCGCGCTAGCTGCTGCTTGAGAGTCTTGTTCTGACGGATGAGCTCGTTAACCGACGAGGTCAACTCCTGTATCACTGCGCCAGATCCCGCACCCGCCCTGCGGCGACGGGTACCGGTCTGACGACTCCTAGTTTCAGGCATTTGAGAGACGTTAGCAGATCCAGGCGCCGGAGTCCTTCTGTGAACTCGGGATCCCCTTACAAACATGCTTTATCGGTCGGATTGAGCCACCGATGGACCCACCGGACAGACACGTCGAGTATCGCTTTGACGGCCATGGATCCCGAGCGCCGTGACATTCGGTTGGCGGCCGTCCCATCCGACTCGGGTCTTCACCAGAATCTCCAGCGGCTCTCCATGCACGCGGTGGCATGCCCCCCACCTCTTTCGCAAATGTGAATTTTCATTTACGGAGTCTGTGAGGATTCTGTGCACTCCGCAGGCGCTGCCTCCACCCTGCTCTCCCGCCTCTGAAACCTCCTGGCGTCGGGTGAAATCCAAGGGGATTTACCTTGGGCTCAGGCTCCGGTAGGCTTCCTTCGGCGGGCCGGGGGGCGGCCCTGCTGACAGGAGGGTTGGACATGGACCGTGAGGATCTGGCGCTGGCTCGGCGTGCCGAGATTTGCAGAGTTGCGCAGGCTCACGGTGTCGAAACCATCCGTTGGTGGCCCCCCCGCAAGGCCGATTTCTTGATCGGTGAACTGCCCGAAAGCCTGCGCGAGCTGCGCACGGACCTGGAGCGAGTTCTCGGATGCCGGGTGGCGATTTACCTGGTGGACCACCAGCCGGAGGAAGTGCGCCGGCGCCTGACCGCGCAGACGATCGACCTCGAGGACTGACAGGACTTTCCACGGGCCGACGTTCTCCGTGCAGTGCTCCGGCGCAGCGCGATTTTTTGA
>JALYYF010000299.1 GCA_030946725.1 Candidatus Dormiibacterota bacterium | reverse complement strand
CTACAAGGACCGCGAGGACCCCAGCGTCACGGTGGCTTTTCGGCTGGAGAGCGGCGAGCTGGCGCTGGCCTGGACCACGACGCCCTGGACCCTGCCCTCCAACCTGGCGCTGGCCGTCGGGCCCGACGTCGATTACGCCGTCATGGAGGTCGGCGACCAGAGGTGGATCCTGGCGGCCGAGGCGCTCGTGCGCTACGGCCCCGAGCTGGCCGAAGCGCGCCGCGTGGGCACCAAGAAGGGCAGCGAGCTGGTCGGGATGCGCTACCAGCCCCTCTTCGACTACTTCGCCTACACCGAGAAGGCCTTCCGGGTGCTGGCGGCCGCCTTCGTCACCACGGACGAGGGGACCGGCATCGTGCACATGGCGCCCGGCTTCGGCGAGGACGACCAGCAGCTCTGCGAGGCCAACGGCATCCCCGTGGTCGTGCCGGTCGGCAGCAGCGGACGCTTCACCGAGCAGGTGCCGGACCTGGCCGGCCTGCAGGTCTTCGAGGCCAACCCCAAGATCGTCGAGATTCTGCGCGGCCAGGGCGCGCTCGTAAGGCAGGAGCCCTACGTCCACAGCTACCCGCACTGCTGGCGCAGCGGGACGCCGCTGATCTACCGGGCGGTCAGCTCCTGGCTGGTGAAGGTCACCGCGGTCAAAGAGCAGATGCTGGCGCTCAACCAGCAGATCGAGTGGGTGCCCGCGCACGTGCGCGACGGCTCCTTCGGCAAGTGGCTGGAGAACGCGCGCGACTGGGCGATCAGCCGCAACCGCTTCTGGGGCGCGCCGATCCCGGTCTGGAAGAGCGACGACCCGAATTACCCCAGGACCGACGTGTACGGCAGCCTGGACGAGCTGGAGCGTGACTTCGGCGTGCGCCCTCCGGACCTTCACCGGCCGGCGATCGACGACCTGACCAGGCCCAACCCCGACGACGCGACCGGGCGCTCGACCATGCGGCGCACCGAGGAGGTGCTCGACTGCTGGTTCGAGTCCGGCTCGATGCCGTTCGCGCAGGTCCATTACCCCTTCGAGCAGCAGGACTGGTTCGAGGGCCACTTCCCGGCCGACTTCATCGTCGAGTACATCGGTCAGGTCCGGGGCTGGTTCTACACCATGCACGTGCTGGCGACCGCGCTCTTCGAGCGGCCGCCCTTCCGGGTGGGCGTCACCCACGGCATCGTGCTCGGCGACGACGGCCAGAAGATGTCGAAGAGCCTGCGCAACTACCCGGACGTGTCCCGGGTGTTCGACTCCTACGGCTCCGATGCCATGCGCTGGTTCCTGCTCTCCTCCTCGCTGCTGCGCGGCGGCGACCTCTCGGTCACCGAGCAGGGGATCCGCGACGCCGTCCGCGAGGTCCTGAACCCGCTCTGGAACAGCTGGTACTTCCTGAGCCTGTACGCCAACGCGGCCGGCTACGAGCCCCGCACCCGCACGGACAGCGAAGAGGTGCTCGACCGCTACGTGCTGACCAAGCTGGGCCAGCTGGTGGACCAGGTGACCGCCGCGATGGACAGGTACGACCTCTCCGGCGCCTGCTCGCTGGTCAAAGGCTTCCTGGACGCGCTGACCAACTGGTACATCCGGCGCAGCCGCGACCGCTTCTGGAACGAGGACGCCGCCGCCTTCGACGTGCTCCGGACCGTCCTTGAGAGGCTGTGCCTGCTGACCGCCCCGCTGCTGCCGTTCGTGACCGAAGCCGTCTACCGCGCCCTCACCGGCCGCGAGAGCGTCCACCTGGACGACTGGCCGGGCAGCGACGACCTGCCTCGTGACGCCGAGCTCGTGGACCGGATGGACCGCGTCCGCGAGGTCTGCTCGACGGCGCTCTCGCTGCGCATCGCCCGCAACCTGCGCGTCCGTCTGCCGCTGCGCTCGCTGACCGTGGTGGCTCCTGACGCCGAGTCGCTGGCGCCTTTCGCGAAGCTGATCGCCGACGAGGTGAACGTGAAGGAGGTCCGGCTGAGCAGTGACGTGGCCTCGGTCGCCGAGCGCGTCCTGGAGCTCAACCTGCGGGTTGCCGCGCCTCGCCTCGGCAGGGCGACTCCAAAGGTCATGGCGGCCGCGCGAGACGGCCAGTGGCGGGTTCGGGACGACGGCAGCCTGGAGATCGCGGCCGAGGTGCTGCGCGAGGGCGAGTACCAGGTCAGGCTGGTGCCGAGAGCGTCGGAGAGCAGCCAGGTGCTGCCTCGCCAGGACGGCGTGGTCCAGCTCGACCTGGAGGTCTCCCCGGAGCTGCAGGCGGAGGGTCTCGCTCGCGACGTGGTCCGGCTGGTGCAGAGCGCTCGCCGCGACGCCGGCCTCGACGTCTCCGACCGCATCGCGCTGAGCCTCGGCCTGCCGGAGGATGCCGTCGAGGCGGTCGCGCCGCACCGCGACTTCATCGCGGCCGAGACTCTGGCGCAAACGATGTCAGTGAACAGTGCTTCAGGTGACGGCTCTCCGTACAGACTCGGCGACGGAAGAAGCATTCACATCACGTTGACGCCCGCCTCTTAGAGTATTCACGTCCTCCGCCCGCAGGGGGAGGTTTGGGAGGGGGG
>JALYYF010000230.1 GCA_030946725.1 Candidatus Dormiibacterota bacterium | reverse complement strand
GTCGGAGTGCCGGACCAGGACGGCCTGGTCAAGCCGGAGGCCTTCGTGGTCGTGGCGGCGGGGTTCGGAAACCCCCACGAGCTCGAGGGCGTCCTCAAACAGCACGTCCGCCAGCGCCTGGGCGGCTACAAGACCCCTCGCATCCTCCACTTCGTGGAGGGCCTCCCGAAGACCGCCACCGGCAAGGTCCAGCGCTACAAACTCCGGCAGCAGCCCTAAACGTCCCTCCCCCTTGCGGGGAGGGGTAGGGAGAGGGTGTCCGAACAAAGCGGCACCATGCTCCAAGGCCGTTGGCGCTGGCGGACGCGTCTCCAAGAAATCCAGGGCGAATCACGTCAGCGGCTGCCCTGGAAGACCCCCTCCCTGACCCTCCCCGCAAGGGGGAGGGAGATCAAGTCGTTCAGGTTTGGAAGGTGTGGGTCTCGCCTGGTGCGATGTCCTTGACGACGTCGCCGACGCCGACCTTCACCGACTCGGTGAAGCTGTCGCGGATGGCGGTCACGTGGACCTGGCCGTCGTCCAGCTTGACCTGGACCATGCCGCCCCGGAAGTGCAGCGGTAGCGACAGCCCTTTCAGGCTGGGTACCGGGCTCGGCTTCAGGAAGAGCACGCCGTCGCGGATGACCTCGCCCAGGTAGAACCGCTGGATCAGGTCCAGCGTGCCCGACATCACCCCCAGGTGGATGCCTTCGGCCGTGGTGCCTCCCTGCACATCCCCCACGTCGCTCTCCAGCGCGACCATGTACCTCTCCCAGGAGCCCTCTGGATCGACGCTGGCCATGACCCCCGCGTGGGCGACGAAGCTCAGGGTCGAGCCGTGCGAGGTTCGGGCGTCATAGTAGTCCAGGTTCTTGCGCAGCGTGTCAGCCGCGTACGGGTAGCCCAGCCGCTCGAGGATCTGGCGGAGCTCGTCCTCCCGAAACAGAAAGAACAGCAGCAGGGCGTCGGCCTGCTTGGCCAGCTTGTAGCGGTCCGGGTCGTCACCCGCGGCGCGCAGGATGCGGTCCAGGCGCTGGATGTTCCCGTACTGCTTGCGGTAGGCGTCCCAGTCCAGCTCCTCCAGGTCCCCGTACCCCTCGAACTGGCTGATCACCCCCTCGTCGTGGAAGGGCACGAACATCCGGATGCTCATGTCCTGCCACTTCTCGACCTCCTGGTCGGTGAGGCCAATCCGCCGGCGGAGGAAGTCCCGGCGCCTGTCCGGAAGCATGTCGAGCACCCGCAGCACGGTCTCGCTGATCCAGGCCACCATTACGTTGGTGTAGGCGTTGTTTCGGAGACCCCCCTCTTCCGACCCGGGGTACTTCTCGTGGAACTCGTCCGGGCCCATGACGCCGTGGATCTCATACCGCTCCCGCTCCGGGTTGAAATGCGCGAGGCTCGCCCAGAAGCGCGCGATCTCCAGCATCATCTCGGCCCCGTGCTCGAGCAGAAACTCGGAGTCGGCGGTGGCCTGGTAGTAGTGCCAGACGTTGTAGAAGATGGCCGCGTTGACGTGTCGCTGGTTCTGGCTCAGGTCGGGCTCCCAGACCCCCGAGCGAGGGTTGAGATGGACGACCTGCGTCTCCTCTTTGCCGTCGCTCCCGCTCTGCCAGGGATACATGGCTCCCCGGTAGCCGGCCTCCCTGGCCATCGCGCGGGCCTGGCCCAGTCGTCTCCAGCGGTACATGAGGAGCTCGCGGGTCACCTGCGGCAACCGGAAGTTGAGGAAGGGGTAGATGTACAGCTCGTCCCAGAAGATGTGGCCGCGATAAGCCTCTCCGTTGAGCCCGCGAGCGGGCACGCCGGTGTCGAGCCCGACCGTGTGCCGGGAGCAGGTCTGCAGGATGTGCGAGATGTGGAAGCGGAGCAGGAACTGGACGTGCGAGTCTTCCGGGACCTCGATGTCGCAGTCGGCCCAGAGCTCGTCCCAGGCCCGCTGGTGCCGCTCGAACGCCTTCTGGAAGCTCTCGAAGCGGTTTACGGCTGTCTCGCAGGTGGTCCGAGGTTCGCTTATGCCGCGGTCGCGGGAGGTGTAGAAGGCCACCATCTTCTCCACTCGCACCGGCGACCCCTCCTCGAGCCTGAAGGTCAGGGTCTGGTGGGCGTAGTCCTCCATGTGGTAGAGCGTCCGCTCCACCTGCGGGTCGACGTCCTCGGCGTAGACCCGAGTACGCGCCGCTTCGGCGACGTAGATGCGCGATTGCCGGGTCTGCGCCAGGAGCGAGATGGTGTCCGGGAAAGGCGAGCGGCTGGCCAGGCCGTTCAGGTGGCGTCCCTCGAGCTGGCGGTAGCGAGCCACGCCCTGGTTGGTGACGCGTCCGTCGAGCGCCGAGATGACGGTCACGTTGCCGGACCAGTTCTCCGCGGTCAGCGTCCACTCGATCGCCGCCTGGTGCATCTCGGCCATGCTCACGAACCGCCGGCTCGCCAGGGTGGTCTCGCGGCCGGCCGCGTCACGGAAGCGGACCGTGCGCATCAACAGGGCGTTGCGGACGTCCAGTTCGTGGCCGTAGCTGAGCACGTCCAGCTTGCGCAGGCTGATCGGCTCACCACCCTCGATCTGCAGCTTGAGCGTCAGCCAGTTGGGCAGGTTGACCAGGTCCTCGTTGAGAACCGGCTGGCCGCCCATGATCGTGGTCTCCCGGTTGTAGCAGCCGTGGGCATACGTCCCTGGGTAGTGGACGTCGTCGACATCCGTCCACTCGGCGGCGCCGCGCGTGCAGAAATAGCCGTTGCCGGTCGAGGTGAGCACCTCGCGGAGCTTCTCCTGCTCCGGCTCCAAGGAGTCGTAGGCGAGCGTCCAGTTCCCCATTGCGATCTCCTTGCCTGTCTCCTATCGCGGGCTGTCGCCGCCTGCCCGAGCAGGCGCCCAGCGCTCGAGGGCGTCGAGGAATCTCTCGACCTCCTCGATGGACTCCAGGGCATAGTCGGCGTAAGTCGTTCGACCGGCGACCTCGGGGTCGTCGGCCCGGCCCACGAAGACCCCGATGCCGCGCCCCTGGAGCGCCTCGAACGCGTCCTCATCCGTGATGTCGTCACCCAGGTAGATGGGCACCACGTCCTCGCCGTCGAGACCGAGGGAGCGGAGGACGTGCAGCACCGCCTTCCCCTTGTCCCAGTCGATGTTGGGCTGGATCTCGTAGACCATCTTCCCGGGGGTGATTTTCAGCTCACCGGGGTGCTCGTCGAGCAGCCTCTGGACCACCTCGCCGACGCGATGGCGCTCTCCTTCCGAGACCAGCCGGTAGTGGGCCGCCACCGAGTTGCTCTTGGGCTCGACCAGCGCGCCGTCGATCGATCCCAGCTCCTCGGTCAGCCTCTTGCGAACCTCTTCCAGCAGGCCCTTGAACTCGCCGCCCTCCTGCCGCTCAATGGCCCCGCCGGAGGGACTCCAGATGTCGAATCCGTGGCTGCCTGCAACGATCAGGTCGTCCACTCCCATCAGCTCCTGGACGACCTTCCGGTCGCGGCCGCTGACCACCCCGACCGGAAACCGGCCGGCCAGCCTGCGGACCGCCTGCCGCATCCGGTCCGATATCAGCGCGTCCTCCGGCCGGTCGACTATCGGGGTCAGCGTCCCGTCGTAGTCGAGAAAGACCGCCGGGCGGCGGCCGGACAGGCGGGCTGCCAGCTCGGAATCGCTCTGCAGCGCGTTCGTGAGCTCGGCGATCTGTCGCTGCGCGCCGCTCATCAGGCCATCGTGGCTCGCTGCAGGCGGCTCTCCTCGAGCGCGTTGATGGCCACGTCGTCGAGCGAGGTCACCACCAGGTCAGCGCCGGCCTCTTTGAGCAGCTGCTGGTCGTGCATCCTGGCCACGCCGAGCGCCGCCATGTTGCCGGCCTTCGCGGCCTGGACACCCGATGACGCGTCCTCGACCACGAAGCAGCTCTCCGGTGGGACGTGCAGCTCGGCGGCGGCCGTGAGGAAGATCTCGGGGTGGGGCTTTCCCTGCTTGAAGTCCCGACCGGAGATGTCGGCGTCGAAGATCTCGAGCAGCGTCATGCCCTCGTGGACGAACCTGTAGGGCAGCCCTCTTTCGGCGCAGAACACGTCCAGGCGGATCTTCCGCAGGAAGAGTCCCGCGTTCTTCGAAGAGGAGGCGACCGCCAGAGGGATGCCGCTACCCTTTACCGCGAGGACGAAGCGCAGCGCGTCGGTGAAGGCGTGAAACTGGCCCGCCTCGATCAGCCGGATGACCAGCTCCTGCTTGCGCTCCCCGTACAGCTCGGCGCGCTTCGCCGCGTCCGGCACTCCGAAGTATTCGAGGGCCGACTG
>JALYYF010000224.1 GCA_030946725.1 Candidatus Dormiibacterota bacterium | reverse complement strand
CGGTTGCCACCCGCCGAGCGTCCCGCCTTGGTGTGCCGCTTCAGGATGTTCACGCCGCGGACCACCACCTTGCCGTCGCGGGGCAGCGTTCGTAGCACCTCGCCGTGCTTGCCCCTGTCCTTGCCGGCCACGACCACCACGGGATCGCCTGGCGCCAGGTCCAGCCTCTTCAGCTTGGGCTGGGGCTTGTTCTTGAGCAAACTAGAGTACCTCCGGGGCCAGGGACACGATCTTCATGAAGTTCCGTTCGCGCAGCTCTCGGGCCACCGGGCCGAAGATGCGCGTGCCCCTGGGATTGTTCTGGTTGTTGATGATCACCGCCGCGTTGTCGTCGAAGCGGATGTTCGAGCCATCCGGTCGCCGGTACTCCTTGGCCACGCGCACGACGACGGCCTTGACGACCTCGCCTTTCTTGACCTGGCCGCCGGGCTGCGCCGTCTTGACCGTCGCCGTGACGACATCGCCCACCGAGGCGTAGCGGCGGTAGTGGCCGCCGCTGACGCGTATGGTCAGCAGCTCCTTGGCGCCGCTGTTGTCGGCCACCTTGAGCCGGCTCTCCTGTTGGATCATCGGCGACCCCCTACAGAACAGGCGGAGGGCATCGCGTCTTCCACAATTGCGAGGGTCGTCACCGAGCCTTCTCCACCACCTCGACCACGCGCCACCGCTTGTCCTTGGACAGGGGCCGCGTCTCCATGATCCGCACCAGGTCTCCGATACGGCATTCGTTGGTCTCGTCGTGGGCCTTGAAGTTCACACGGCGCTGCAGCACCTTCTTGTAGAGCGGGTGGCTCTTCCGGTTGGCGACCTGCACCACCACGGTCTTGTCCATCTTGTCCGAGATCACGCGGCCGATCCGCACCTTGCGTGAGGCGCGAGTCTCGGTCTCCTGCTGCACGTCAGTCATCCTTCGTCCTCGTTGTCAGCCTTTCGACTGCGGCGCCGCTTCGCGCGCCCGGCTTCCACGTCCCCCTGGTCGACCGCGTCCGCTGCGACGCCCTCCTGCCCTTCGGCGGAGCCGGCGCTCGCGGCCGTCTCGGCCTCCGCGGCTTCGACCTCCGCCGCGGCGGACGGCCTGGCGTCGCCCTCCCCCTCAGCGAGGTCGTCGGGACGCTCCTCTGTTACCACCTGACGCTGCTGGTCATCGTCACCGTGCGAGACCAACGGCTCGCCTTCCGCCCCCAGGCGGCGCTGGTGCACGACCGTCAGGATTTGCGCGATCTCCTTTCGAGCCTTGCGGATCTCCCGGTGGTTGTCCAGCTGGCCGACGGCGAGCTTGAATCTCAGCTCGTAGAGCTCGCGGCGGGCGCCCTTCAGGCGACCCCCTAGCTCTTCGGCGTCCAGCTCGCGCAGTTCTTCGGTCTTCATTCCTCGACTCCGGCGTGCACCGCCTGGGGCTCGGTCAGGGTCAGGAAGCGGGTCTCGATCGGCAGCTTTGCCGCCGCCAGCCTCATCGCCTCCTTCGCCACCTCGTGCTCCACGCCGCCCATCTCGAAGAGGATGCGGCCGGGCTTGACCACCGCCACCCAGCCCTCTGGGTTGCCCTTGCCCGAACCCATTCGGGTCTCGGCCGGCTTCTTGGTGATCGGCTTGTCGGGGAAGATGCGGATCCAGATCTGACCGCCGCGCTTCACGTGGCGGGTCATCGCACGGCGTGCCGCCTCGATCTGCCGGTTCGTCATCCAGCAAGCCTCGACGGCCTGCAGCCCGTACTGACCGAAGGCGATCGTGCTGCCACGGGTTGCCACGCCGGTACGCCGGCCGCGGTGCTGCTTACGATGCTTGACTCTCTTAGGCAGGAGCACCGCCGTTCTCCTCGACAGCCGGCGTGCCCGGCTCGGCCTGGCTCGCGGTCTCCGTGCCCTGCTCCGAAGGAGCCGGTTGCTGCGCTGCGGGTGGCTGCTCCGCGGGTCGGCTGCGCGGCGCCTGAGGTCTCGCCTCGGCGGCGCTGCCGCCCTCGCTCCTCGGCGAGCGGCGACGCTGAGAGCCTCCGCCTCGCTCGGCGGCAACCTGCTGCCGCACCGTCTCCCCCGCCACCGCTGGGGCCGAGGGATCGACGCCGGGCGCCTCTGCGTGGGTGCCCGAGGGAACCGGCTGGGCGGCCGCGCCACTCCGCTCAGGGGCCGGCTGCCGGCCCTCCGCCTGCGGCTGCGGATACAGGTCTTCCTGCTGCTGGCCACCGCGGGTTCGCGACTTCATCATGTCCTTGTAGATCCAGACCTTGACCCCGATCACGCCGTAGGTCGTCCGCGCCGTGGCTCGGCCGAACTTGATGTCGGCGCGAAGCGTGTGCAGCGGCACCTTGCCTTCGTGGTCGGACTCACGGCGCGCCATCTCACCGCCACGGAGGCGGCCGGCCATGCCGATCCTGACGCCCTTGGCGCCGGCACGCATGGTCCGCAGGATCGACTGCTTCATGGCCCGGCGATGGCTGATCCGGCGCTCGATCTGGGAGGCGATGTTCTCGGCCACCAGCTGAGCGTCGAGCTCCGGCTGCTTGATCTCCTGGATGGAGATCCTGACGCGGTTGCCGAACCGCTTCTCGAGGTCCTCGCGCAGCTGGTCTACCGAGGCACCGCCCTTGCCGATCACGATGCCCGGCTTGGCGGTGTGGATGGTCACTGTCATCTGCGCGTTCGAGGACCGCTCGGTCTCTATCCTCGCGATGCCGGCGTTGCGGAGCCGGGCGAGGATGAGGCGGCGCATGTCCAGGTCCTCGTGAAGCAGCTTCGTGTAGTCCTTGTCGGTGGCGAACCAGTTGGCTTCCCAGCTCCGGAAGGGTCCCAGCCTGAAGGCGTTGGGATGGACTTTATGACCCACGTTCTGCTTCTCCCTCGACCGCGTCCCCGCTGGCAGCGGGCTCTGGGGCCGTTCTGTTGACTGTGCGACGGCGCGCAGGCCGGCTGGCGGTTCGCTCCGGCCGGACCTCCGGCCTGTCCTCCACGATCGCCGTGATGTGGCAGGTGCGGTGGAAGTACTGGTGGGCCATGCCCCGGCTGACGGGCCGGATGCGCTTCATCGTCGGCCCCTCGTCGACCAGTATCTGCTTGAGCCAGAGGTCTTCACGCGTGAGGCTGTGGTTGTGTTCGGCGTTGGCCGCCGCTGACCGTATCGCCTTGGCGATGTCGGCCGCCGCATGCCTCGGCGAGAACTCGAGCTGCGCCAGCGCGTCGACCACGCGCATTCCGCGGACGGTGTCCGCGACTATGCGCGCCTTCCGCGGCGTGCGGCGGATGTACTTGGACCTGGCCATGACCTCCATCCAGTTCAGCTCCGCCCGGTGCTCCGCTCGGTCTTGCCACCGTGCCCCCGGAAGTGCCGGGTGGGCGCGAACTCGCCCAGCTTGTGGCCGACCATGTTCTCGCTGATGAACACGGGCACGTGCTTGCGACCGTCGTGGACGGCAACGGTATGGCCCACCATCTCCGGAAAGACGGTGGAGGCGCGTGCCCAGGTTCTGATCACCCGCTTGTCGCGCGAAGCGTTCAGCTTGCTGATCTTCTCCTGCAGGTTGTGGTCGATGTACGGACCTTTCTTGAGTGAGCGCGACATAGTCCCCTATCTCTTCTCCCGGCGTCGAATGATCAGCTTCTGCGAAGCCTTCTTCTTGTCCCGCGTACGGAGGCCCAGCGCGGGTTGCCCCCACGGCGTCTTGGGGTTTCCGGCCGGCCCGGTCTTGCCCTCGCCACCGCCGTGCGGGTGGTCGGTCGGGTTCATGGTCGAGCCGCGGACCTCGGGGCGGCGACCCTGCCAGCGGGTCCGCCCGGCCTTGCCGCCTGACTCGTTCTCGTGCTCCAGGTTGCCGACCTGGCCGACCGTGGCCATGCAGCGCACGTGGATGCGGCGCAGCTCGCCGGAGGGCATCCGGACCACTGCGTAGTCGCCCTCTTTGGCCAGGAGCTGGGCAGCGCTTCCCGCGGAGCGGACCAGCTGTCCCCCACGCCCCAGCGTCACCTCGATGTTGTGGATCGTCGAGCCGAGCGGCATGCGGCCCAGGGGCAGCGCGTTGCCGACGCGCACCGGTGCCTGCGCGCCGCTCATGATCTGGTCACCGACCCGGAGCCCGAGCGGCGCGAGTATGTAGCGCTTCTCTCCGTCGCGATAGTTGACGAGCGCGATTCGCGCCGTGCGGTTGGGGTCGTACTCGATGGTGGCCACCTTGCCGGGCACGTCGAACTTGTCCCGCCGGAAGTCGATCCTGCGGTACTGCCGGCGGCCGTCGCCTCCCCGATGCCGCGTGGTGATGCGGCCCTGGTTGTTGCGACCGGCGTTGTTCTTGAGCGGCTCCAGAAGGCTCTTCTCTGGCTCCGTCGCCGTGATCTCCTCGAACCCTGGCGTGGCCATGAAACGGCGGCCGGGGCTGGTGGCCTTGTACTTCCTGACTGGCATGACTCTTCCTAGACCCCCCCGAACAGGCCTTCGAGACGGCCTTCCCTGAGTGTTACGACCGCCTTCTTCCAGTCGGAGGTCCGGCCCACGACGCCGCGGCGGCCGGTGCGCCGCACCTTGCCGCGCATGTTGATCGTGTTGACGGCCGCGACCTTCACGCCCTGCGCTTCGTACTGCTCCTCCAGGGCGCGCGCGATCTCCGGCTTGGTGGCGTTGTTGACCACCCGGAAGGTGTAGCGACCCTGCTGATAGAGGGAGTAGGAGCGCTCCGTGACCAGCGGTCCGATGATCACCTCGACGGGCGAGCGGCTCATGCGAACATCTCCTCGAGCTGTTCCAGGGCACCCTTCGCGATCAGGAGCTGGTCATGGGTGAAGAGGTCGTAGAGGTTCAGGTTGTGCGCCAGCACGACCTTGGCCCAGGGCAGATTGTTCATGGACCGGGCGACCACGTCGTTGCTGGCCGGGAGGACCAGCAGGACGGTGTCCTCCACGCCGACCGCATGCAGCAGGTCGGCCATCACTTTCGTCTTCGGCTCTTCGATCTCCAGGGCTTCAAGAACGGAGACCTTGCCCTCCTCGACCTTGACGCTCAGGGCCGAGCGCAGAGCCAGCCGCCGCATCTTTCGAGGCATGCGCTGCCTGAAGCTGCGCGGCTGCGGACCGAAGACGGTGCCGCCACCGGTCATCTGCGGCTCCCGCTCCGAGCCATGGCGGGCGCGCCCGGTGCCCTTCTGGCGGTAGGGCTTGGCACCACCACCTCTGACGTCGCCACGGGTCTTGGTCGCCGCGGTGCCCTGGCGGGCGTTGGCCAGCTGGCGCAGGTAGGCCTGGTGCATCACCGCCTGGTGCGGCGTCTGCCCGAATATCGAGCTCGGAAGCTCCACCTCTCCGGCCGGAGCGCCCTGACCGTCGTAGCTGTTGACGCTGAGCGTCGCCTTCTCTGCCATCCCTACTTCTTTGCCACTTTCTGCTTGACCGAGCCGCGCACCATGACCACCGATCCGTCGGGTCCCGGCACGCCGCCGTTGACCAGGAGCAGGTTCCGCTCACCGTCGACCCTGATCACCTTCAGACCCTGCACGGTCGTGCGGCGGTTGCCCATCTGGCCCGCCATCTTCACGCCCTTGAACACCCGCGCGGCGTCGGTGGCGCCGATCGAACCGGGCTGCCGGACGTTCATCGAGCCATGCGACTCCGGCCCCCGGCTGAAGCGGTGGCGCTTGACCATGCCCTGGAACCCTTTGCCCTTGGAGGTCGCCGTGACGTCGACCAGCTCGCCCTCGGCGAACTGCTCGCAGCTGATCTCCTGACCGAGCTCCGGTCCCTGCCAGTCACGCACCTCCGCGACGTGGCGAGCCGGCTCCAGCCCGGCCTTCTTGAACTCCCCGCCCATCGGCTTGTTCACCTTCCTGGCGGGGATGGTCTCGAAGGCAAGGCGGACGGCCGTATAGCCGTCCTTGTCGGGCGTACGCAGGCCGAGCACGCGGCAGGGTCCAGCCTCCAGCACGGTGACGGCCGAAACCGTTCCGTCGGCGTTGAACATCTGCGTCATGCCCAGCTTGCGGGCCAGGAGTCCCTTTCTACTCATAGCTTGATGTCGATGTGGACCCCGGCCGGGAGGTTCAGGCGCATGAGTGCGTCCACAACCCTTGGGTTGGGGTCCAGGATGTCCACGATTCTCTTGTGCGTGCGCATCTCGAACTGCTCGCGCGAGTCCTTGTCGATGAACGGAGAGCGGATCACCGTCATCTTGTTGATCTCGGTCGGCAGCGGGATGGGGCCCGCGGTGCGCGCGTTGGTCCGGCGCGCGGTGTCGACTATCTTGTCAGCCGCCTGGTCCAAGACCTTGTGGTCGTAGGCCTTTAGCCGGA